>CAYHRC010000140.1:0-7021 GCA_964358565.1 uncultured Sphingobacterium sp.
ATATATATAAACGCCTGCATCAATTGACGATAAATCAATGATTAATTTATTATTGGTCTTGATAAAATTAACGTGTTCAGATATTTTCTTAATGATATCCAGCTGAGCTTTGTAGGTTTCTTCACCAAGTCCGATGTCTTTCAGCCCCCTTACGTTATCAATCAGTGTAGTCTGATAATTAATAGCCGTTGGGATGATCACATTGTCAACAAGCTCACCCATTACCCTTGCTTCAATCTGCAGCTTTTTGTAATAGCTTTCCAGTAATATCTCATGACGTGCATGTGATTCACGCTTGCTGAAAACTCCTGTTTCTTCAAAGATCTTATCAGTTTTTGCGTCAAGAAGAACATCAAGGGCTTTTGGTGTTGTCTTGATATTTGACAAGCCTCTTTTCTTTGCTTCTTCAGCCCATTCGTCGCTATAACCGTTTCCTTCGAAGCGAATGTTCTTCGATTCCTTGATATATCTTTTGATAACAGTCATCAAAGCAACATCCTTCTTTTCGCCTTTTTTGATGAGCTTATCTACTTCTGCTTTGAATTTGTTCAACTGATCAGCAACGATAAGGTTTAAAATCGTCATTGGGTTAGCAGAATTAGCTGAAGAACCAACAGCACGAAATTCGAATTTATTACCGGTGAAAGCCAGTGGAGAAGTACGGTTACGATCTGTATTATCTAGCAGGATCTGCGGTATTTTAGGGATATTCGTCCATAAAGAAGGCTCCTGCTTCATTTTGTTCGTTACTCTTGATGTTTCAATCTCATCCAGCAGGTCATTCAACTGGCTTCCAAGGAACATGGAGATAATTGCCGGAGGAGCCTCATTCGCGCCCAGGCGGTGATCATTATTAACCGAGGCAATAGAAGCTCTTAACAGATCAGAATATTCATAAACAGCACGGATGGTATTTACAAAGAAGGTAAGGAACATCAGGTTGTTTTTCGGAGTCTTGCCTGGTGAAAGCAAGTTTTTTCCAGTATTGGTAATCAGTGACCAGTTATTATGTTTACCTGATCCATTAATTCCTGCATATGGTTTCTCATGTAAAAGCACCTTGAAATTATGTCTGCGGGCAACTTTGTCCATCAGGTCCATTAATAAAGAGTTATGGTCGATAGCAAGATTGATCTCCTCATAGATAGGAGCACACTCAAACTGAGAAGGAGCAACCTCATTATGACGTGTCTTTAAAGGAATTCCAAGTTTTATTGCTTCAGTTTCAAAATCCTGCATGTAAGCAAGTACACGCTCAGGAATTGAACCGAAATAATGATCATCAAGTTGTTGATTCTTTGCCGACATATGACCGAAGAGTGTTCTTCCGGTAAGATAAAGGTCGGGTCTTGCATTAAACAGGGCTAAGTCAACCAAAAAATATTCTTGTTCAATACCTAAGGAGGCAGTAATCTTCTCAATTCCTTTGTCAAAGTACTGCGCTACTGCAACAGCAGCCTTGTCCATTACAGCAAGGGCCTTGAGCAAAGGAGCCTTATAATCTAAAGCTTCACCGGTATAAGAAATAAAGACGGTTGGGATACATAATGTTTTTCCCATAAGGAATGCAGGGGATGAGGGATCCCATGCAGTATATCCTCTTGCTTCAAAAGTACTGCGGATACCTCCATGCGGAAAACTTGAAGCATCTGGTTCCTGCTGTGATAAAGCTTCACCTGAAAATTTCTCTAAACCCTGACCATCAGAACCAGGCTCAAAAAATGAATCATGCTTTTCTGCAGTTGTTCCTGTTAATGGCTGAAACCAGTGTGTATAATGGGTAGCGCCTCTGGACATCGCCCATGTTTTCATTGCCGAGGCAACTTGTTCAGAAATTGCTCTGTCGATTGGTGAACCTGAGTGGATCGATTCTGCAATACTGCTAAAAGCTTCTTTAGATAAATTATCCTTCATCTTCTTTTGATCAAAGACATTTATACCAAAATATTCAGAAAGTTTTGATGAAGGAGTTTTAACATCAGGAATTGACCTGGAAAGTACTGCATTTAATGCTTGAAATCTTAAAGATGACATTGTTTAGCTGAGTTTTAATTAAAATTTTGATAAAAATAATTCTTTTAATGCTAAAATGAATAAAAAAGTATAAAAAAATTACAAAGCAGCAGAAATTGTTACGTGAATTCTAAAATATGCCAGGAATGTCTATCTTTTTATAGACAAAATCTAAATCAATCCTTTTGTAGCTTATTCAATATATAATTTTCATTGAATGAATATTGCTTGTAATTTTTATTCCTGACATATATATGAATGTATTGCAAGCTTCCATAACTGTAATATATGCATGCCGGGTACATTATTGCCTTATGAATTCGTGAAATTTCAGGCTTTTTCCTACTTTTGCGGCATCCCAACAAAAAAGCGATACATTGGAAAATTTGCAACTGATTACTCTTGAAAATGCTAAAGATCTGGGATTGCTCCCGGAAGAATTTGAACGAATAAAGGAGATTTTAGGACGTACCCCTAATTTTACGGAGCTTTCTATATTTTCAGTGATGTGGAGTGAGCACTGTTCTTATAAAAACTCCATAACCTGGCTTAAAACCTTACCCAAGGATGGCCCGAGGATGCTGGCCAAAGCAGGTGAAGAAAATGCCGGGATGGTTGATCTTGGTGATAACGTTGCCTGTGTCTTTAAGATAGAATCTCATAATCATCCATCTGCACTGGAGCCTTATCAGGGTGCTGCCACCGGCGTAGGTGGTATTAACCGCGATATATTTACAATGGGGGCCCGTCCGATAGCACAGCTGAATTCATTACGTTTTGGGGATCTGGCTTTAGACCGGACCAAATGGCTGATAAAAGGTGTTGTAAAAGGTATCGGCGATTATGGAAATGCGTTTGGTATCGCAACTGTAGGAGGAGAGTTGTTTTTTGATGAATGTTATAATGTCAATCCACTGGTAAACGCTATGTCTGCCGGTATAGTCAAGCCGGGTGAAACCGTATCTGCTACATCTTATGGCGTTGGCAATCCGGTTTATATCGTGGGTTCTGCAACAGGTAAGGATGGAATTCACGGAGCGGCTTTCGCTTCTAAAAATATTACTGAAGATTCTATAAATGATCTTCCGGCAGTTCAGGTTGGCGATCCCTTCCAGGAAAAACTTTTACTTGAAGCTTCACTTGAAGTAATAAAAACCGGTGCTGTTATCGGGATGCAGGATATGGGTGCAGCAGGCATCATTTGTTCAAATTCTGAAATGTCTGCAAAAGGTGAGCACGGCATGAGAATAGATCTCGATATGGTACCTGTACGTCAGGAAAATATGAAGCCATTTGAGATCCTTTTATCAGAATCTCAGGAACGGATGCTCATCGTTGTCCAGAAAGGTCGTGAAAAAGATGTGGAAGCAGTTTTTGATAAATGGGACCTCAATTGTGCAATTATTGGTGAAGTTACCGATACCAAACGCCTTGAATATTTTATGCACGGTGAACTGGTTGCTGATGTTCCTGCTGACGATCTTGTTCTGGGGGGAGGAGCTCCGGTTTACCAGCGCGAGTACCGGGAACCAGCTTATTTCAAGGAGAACCTTAAATTCAATATTGATAATATTAAGGAGCCGGCAGATCTGAAAGCTGTGGCCGACCACCTGGTTTCCCATCCGAATATAGCATCGAAAAGATGGGTTACAGATCAATACGATTCAATGGTAGGAACTGCCACGATGACCACAAACCGTCCAAGCGATGCGGCTGTTGTAAGTGTGAAGGGCACTGATAAGGCAATTGCACTCACAGTTGATTGTAATTCGCGATATGTATATGCTGATCCTGAAAAAGGCTGTGCTATTGCTGTTGCAGAAGCTGCAAGGAACATAACCTGTTCCGGAGGAGAGCCGGTTGCTATCACCAACTGCCTGAATTTCGGAAATCCATATGTTCCTGAAGTGTACTGGCAGTTTGTGGGTGCTATTAAAGGGATGAGTGCTGCATGTACAAAGTTTGAAACACCTGTAACCGGTGGTAATGTCAGCTTTTATAATCAGTCATCCGATGAAGGACCTGTATTTCCAACACCAACTATCGGTATGTTAGGTGTTCTCGATGATGTGAGCACATTTATGAGCTCCGATTTCAAACAATCAGAAGATTTGATCTACCTGGTAGGAGAGAGTGTTAATGATATCTCATCATCTCAATACCTTGCTTCATATCATAATGTAAGCACTTGCCCGGCACCTCATTTTGATCTTGAAAAAGAATATGCCATGCACCAGGTTGTCAAGCAGCTGATCAGGCAGGGACTAATTCAATCGGCTCATGATGTTTCTGACGGAGGTTTATATATTACTTTATTAGAGTCGGCTATGCCAAACGGTCTTGGCTTCGAAATAGAAACAGATTCAGATTTACGTAAAGATGCTTTCCTTTTCGGCGAAGCTCAGGGAAGGGTAGTTGTTTCTGTAAAAGCGGAAAAGCAGGAGGAGTTTGTTGAATTATTAGCTACATCTGAGATTGATTTCAGCTTATTAGGAAAAGTAACTAAGGGTTCCTTAACCGTTGATGATATGAGCTTTGGATCAGTTGAACAGGTAAAAGAAAAATATGATAATGTACTTCACAATATACTTGGAGAATAAGTATGTTAAAACTGAACCGGGTACATCATGTAGCAATCATTTGTTCTGATTACCAGGTCTCGAAAGCTTTTTATACTGAGATCCTTGGTTTCAAAATCCTGAAAGAAGTTTACAGGCCTGAACGTGATTCCTATAAACTTGATCTAAAGGTTAATGATCTTTACCAGATAGAATTATTTTCATTCCCTGACACCCCTAAGCGTTTATCCCAACCTGAAGCATGCGGTCTGAGGCATATTGCCTTTGAAGTCAATGATATCGAAAGCGCAGTTGCTGATCTGCGTGATAAAGGACTTAATACAGAAAATATCAGAACCGACGAGTACACAGGCAAGCGCTTTGTATTTTTTGAAGATCCGGACAGATTACCAATTGAGCTTTACGAAATCTGATGAGCAGCGTATTCCGCTTCAAACAATTCAAGGTTGATCAGGAGTTTTGCGCCATGAAAGTGAATACTGATGCCGTATTACTTGCTGCACTGGTTTCTGCTAATGATCCCACACAAATACTGGATGTGGGCACAGGTACTGGTGTTATTTCCATGATGCTTTCGCAGCGATATGGTGAAGCCTTTATTGATGCTGTGGAAATAGATGAAAAAGCGGCTGCTACAGCTGCTGCAAACTTTGCAAATTCTCCTTTTTCATGCAGTTTAAAATTGTACTCATCTTCCTTTGAAAATTATTTTGAAGAATACAGCGGAAAGAAGTATGACCTGATAATTTCAAATCCCCCTTTTTTTCTTAATTCTTTAAAATCCGGTGATCCGGTAAAGGGCGTCGCCAGGCATACAAATAATCTATTTTTCGATGATCTGATCTCATGTTCAGCACATCATCTATCCGAAAATGGGAGTCTTGTCTTAATACTGCCTTTAACAACTGCTGATGTGGTAAAAAATATAGCGGCAACCTCTGGTTTCGGAATTCAAAGTGAGATGCTTATCCATTCCTTCGATTTTTCCGAACCACATAGAACAATTTTAGCATTTGTCTTGGGTTCCGGAAAACAAGAGATTCAAAAGTTTGTTATCTATAAGCAAAACAAGGTGTACTCTGATGAATACGCTCATCTGCTAAAAGATTTTTTAACCATTTTTTAGCTGATCAGATGACGAAAATAGGTTTGATTTCGGACACTCACGGTTACCTTGATGATGCGGTTTTTAAGCATTTTGATCAATGTGATGAGATCTGGCATGCCGGAGACCTTGGAAACATTGATGTAGCAGATAAATTGGCAGCCTTTAAACCATTCAGGGCTGTATATGGAAACATAGACGGAAAGGATGTTCGTGCCGTCTACCCAGAACACCTGAGGTTTAACTGCGAGGACGTAGCGGTTTGGATAACTCATATAGGTGGTTATCCCGGGAAGTATAGCCCTGCAATAAGGGCAGCAATTTTTCAGGATCCGCCTGATCTGTTTATAACAGGCCATTCTCACATCCTGAAGGTAATGTACGATAAGGAGTTAAGTTGTTTACACTTAAATCCAGGAGCTGCAGGTAAGTATGGCTGGCATAAAGTGCGCACATTGCTTCGTTTTTGCATTTCCGGGGAAAAAATTTCTAACTTAGAAGTCATAGAATTAGCAAATAGATAACGTAATTAATACACTAAGTATATGCATGGAGTTACAACTTTAGGACAGTTCATTATTGAGAAGCAGAATGATTTTCCATACGCAAAAGGAGAACTATCACGTTTATTGCGCGATATTGGAATTGCCTCGAAAATAGTAAACCGGGAAGTGAATAAAGCCGGTTTGATGGACATCCTTGGTGATGCAGGTACTATCAATATTCAGGGTGAATGTCAGAAAAAGCTGGATATTTTTGCTAATGAGCAGTTTATTTCAGCTCTTAAGAGCGGAGGAGAGTGTTGTATCGTAGCTTCTGAAGAAAATGATGATTATGTTTATCTTGATGGGGAGGTTTCCAGGAACGCTAAATACATCGTCGCAATTGATCCATTAGATGGATCCTCAAACATTGATGTGAATGTTGCTGTAGGGACCATTTTTTCGATTTACAGGAGAAAATCTACGGATGGTAAAGCTACGCTGGCAGATGTGCTCCAAAATGGCACTGAACAGGTAGCAGCCGGATATGTGATCTATGGATCATCAACCATGTTAGTTTATACTACAGGAAAGGGTGTGAACGGTTTTACGCTGGATCCATCGATTGGCGAGTTTTGTCTTTCGCATCCGAAAATGAGAATCCCGAAGGATGGAACGATCTATTCATTAAATGAGGGCAACTATGTCCATTTCCCTGAAGGGGTAAAAAAATATTTAAAGTATTGTCAGGTTGAAGATCAGCAAACTTCACGTCCTTATACTTCCCGTTATATTGGTTCTATGGTTGCCGATATCCACCGAAACATGATCAAAGGGGGCAT
>CAYHRC010000141.1:0-7018 GCA_964358565.1 uncultured Sphingobacterium sp.
GCTGGGGGGCTTCTTGTTCTTCTTTTTTCTCTTCTAGATCGACCATGGAGGATTTAGCAATAGAATCAAAATATGGGAGAGCATCGGCGTGGTCGTCAGATCTTGAATGCCCCACAATATAGTAGGATTTGCCATTGGCGAGAAATATGTAATGCACGAATGTGATTGCTAGCCCGTCTTCCCCCACAGATGTGATGATTACTCTCCTACCATCAATGCCGCTATCTGCCACAAAGTTTCTGCGATCATTAAGCGTTCCTGTCTTTGAAAACTTTTCGCAATATGCATTAGCAAAGGCATCTATGAGATAAGCTTTTCCCAAGTCTTCTGCTATAAGCAAGGCAAAGGCTCTATTGCCGACGGAGTTCACAGAGCCTGATAGTTCAGGGTTGGTTTTTGATTGATCAATAGTCCATCCTTCTGGAGGACAGCATGAATATCCACTCTCCTTATTATAGTAACGATTGGATAACGTAGGGGGTGGCGATGAAGATTTGTGGGGCGGCGGATCTGTTATGGATGTAATATGTGGCGTATGAACTTTCATGATGGACAAGAAAGGATCACCTTTTTTTGCGTAAACCGCCGACATAAAATAATCTCTACATTGAGTAGATATTGAGGAGTAAGTCTTGTTTGCACGAGCAAGATCCACCCCGTTAGCAGCCACAAATACTAATATATCGTCCTTTTCAAGAGGAAATCCTTCCAGAGAACGCCTTATGATAACACCACAGACCACTTCATCAGTCCCTTTCACAACGCCTTGAATGGCATACCCCTTTAGGGGGACAAATCGGTAAAATCTCAAATGCAAGTCGGAGTCATCGTTCGCAATTATTTCCTTTTCTTTGCCATACTTACTCCTCAATTCGTCTATGGTTTTCCCAATATCAGTCGTATACCAGCTTGAAGCCACCTGATATTTGCTTTTTTCTAGATCCTCATTGGGTGACGACGAATTAGATTGTGAAGCCGATGCAGGCAGTGTTGAGGGGGATTGACTAAAACAGCCCTTCCAGAATCCTGCTATTGCAATCAAGATAATGACGATTACACCCAGTGCCATCCATGATGAACGGGATGATTTTGTCTGCTGATAAACATGTTGGTTTGCAGTTCCGAATGAAGGACTGGTTACCTGAAGAGCAGTGTGTAATTTATTTCCCGTCTTGAGGTTAGTCCCGCATTCAACACACAAGACTGCATTTGGCGCAATCACTACTCCACAATAGGGACATGTCGGCTTAGAAGAAGGAATATAAATATCGTTTTTGCATTCTGGGCATTCAACCACTTTACCGCTGAGTTCTTGGTGCTGGCTCTGGTCAATTACAGTCCTTTTTGAACAGGATGGACAAGTAATCGATATAATCTTTGCAGCATCCTTGATCTTGAGGATTCCTGTCTGACGAGGTGCATCAGGAATGGCTACCTTGGTTTTACATTTCGGGCAGTCTATCGTCTGCCCTGCCCAGTCCTGCTGAGTGCCTTCCAGTTCAAGATTGGTTTTGCAATTAGGGCAGACGATATTAATTAACTTCATCACAGGATATTCCTAGATATTATTTCCATATAATCAACTAGAAACCCAAGATTTTACTGAATTCTCCAGCCCCGGTTGATCCTCGACTTCCTTGGCCATCCCATCCGCCATCAATCCCCCATGGTAATACAGTAGTTGAGTCTGATCCTAGATTACCGCTGCCGCCTCTTCTTCTAGGATTATATCTGTTCGTAATAGGGAATTTATTAAACCCACCCAGCGCGTTTCTCCCAAGAGGTCTCGGCCCCATGACGATACTGTCTTTAAAATCCTTCAACCACTGTCGAGCTCCCACTAAAGCATTCTCTTGCTCTCGATGTTTTTTGGCTAATCCAGTAATCCTTTCTTCTTTTTCCCGCCTAAGCCTTTCGTTTATTTCTTCTAATTGATTATCGTTAACCCAGTTGCCAGCAATACGATGATACCCCTTTTGCGTCATTTCTATTTCATATGATAATATATATTCACTTCCCTCAACTGCTAGTTTTACTAAATCAATGGAACAATCCCATAATTGCCCTTTATAAGAATTGTTTGAAGACATTATTATAGAACACATTCTAATCATTTCATTACACTCTGCTTGTGTTGGATATTTTAACCTATAATGGGCGATTGTATTGGCAACAGACTTGAGGTTATCGTCTTTACCAAATCTAGGGTCATTATAGACACAAAACGTGTCAATAGCGTGTTGAACCAATATTGCTTTTCGAAGATTACTATAATTATCCTTAGTTGTATTTGATAAAGAATCCTCCACTGAGTCAGCCAATACTTTATCAATCCAATATATTGCCTTTATTGTGTTAGTTTCACAGCCATATCCCCCAAGATGACATGAAATGAGTTTGGCCATACTTTCCCCATATCCCTGTTCTGCACTCTTGGTTAGAACATCAATGGCTTTGGGAATATTTATAGGAGTTCCTCTTCCGGATATTAGACATTCAAAAAGATAGTATTGCGCAGGAGCATAATCTTGTGCGGCTGACTTCTCAATCCATTCGCAAGCCTCCTTAGGTCGCCTATTTGTGGATATTCCATCAAGCATTAATCTTCCGACTATTAATTGAGCTCTTGCATCGCCTTGATTTCCGGAAGCACGAAGCAATTGTTCTCCTTTAATATTGTCTTTGCCTACACCTTGTCCCGACAAATATGCCTTGCCTGCATAATACTGTGCAGTGGCATTTCCTTTTAGTGCGGCTTTATTGAAATAATGGAATGCCATCTTATCGTCATTATTTCGAGTATGGCATATTCCATACCATAACAGCGCTTGGGTAAGATCCTTATCTGAAGCCGAAGCAATCCATTTGATGGCTTCCCTGTAATTAGCTACTACATTAGAACCACTAATAAAACACAATCCCAAAAGCAATTCTGCTTCGGCATCTCCTGAATATGCTTTCCCAACAAGGTTCATCATTTCAGAAGTGTTATTTGTAATTGACCTTATAACTACCTGATAGTCCTTCTGCTGTTGTTCTATATTACTAAGCAATAATTTGGCTTCCCGAATATTATTGGCTAACGGGAATACGATTATGGCTTCACGCAGAACAGATATAGCATCATTGAATTCAAGAGCTTTTACTTTACCTTCCGAATCATTTATTGCCTTACACACATAATCAGTGCTGTTTTCTTTTTGCTTTATTGCCAATAACGCTTTGACATCTTTCGATAACGAATTGGAAGGATAACGTGCTAACACATTACGCAAGATGCTAATCGCCTCATCTGTGGTTTTGCATTCCTTAGCGGCGGCAATGGCTTGATTATATTGCCGTATTATCTGATTATTAGCTTGATTATTATGGACAATGATAATTGCTGCAAATATAATTGCCAGCCCCACGACTCCTCCGCTGAATAACCATTTGAAGCGTTTTATAAATTCCTTGATATTATTATATATTCCCGAAAGAGATCCGGCCGTTCTCGTATCATAGCCACAAGAAACACATAACACAGCATCCTCGTCCATATTAGATTTGCATTTTGGGCATTTATTAGCGGTATCAGTGCTCATATCCTGCGTTGATGGAGGGATAACGATCTCGACTTCACATTCAGGACAAGTCGCCGATTTTCCAGAACAAGAATTAGTCGTCTGAAGTTCTCTTTTGCAGTTGATACATGTAAAAGCATATTCTGGTTCAGGAATGGACACAGTTACCTTGCAGTCGGGACAGGCAAGGGATTTACCTATGTGTTCTGATCCAACAGCCAATGCTTTCGAGCACTCAGGGCATTTAAACAGTATGTCTGCCATATTTATCCTCGTTATTTACATATGTCAAATTCGTAAGTCGTGAAATATGTTTGTTATCTGCTCCACAGTGTATCATCCACAGCATCATACAATCCGGGATTCTGTGCCCGATCAAAAGGAACAACAATCCACCACCGGGAATCTTCTGGATCGAGTATAGGCTTGTAACGCTGAAGCAATCGACCGGGCAGCACCATTGATCCTTCACCACCACCTATACTTGCCTCTCTGTATGCATCCATTGTTCCAGAATTGTTCCTACTTAGACTATCAGCATAAGCCCACGCAGCCTCGGCACTTCTAAATCGCCCTCCAACCGCACTACTTCTCAGGCTTGATAGTGCACGTCGTTTTTGAGCTTGTTGGCTTGCCACTTGTTGCCTTCGGTATTCTTCTAGCTCCTGACGTGTCACCCATTCGCCATTGTATTGAACAAGTCCTTTTGAAATGTTAGCATTGTAATCAGCGAGTGTTTTTTGCGCATAGGCTAATAACCCTTGAGCGGCTGATATATTTGAGGCCTTAGGATTGGTATCAATAGCAGTCTTAAGAATAGATATTCGGTCTTCCCAATCCGTTGAAGTCTTGGCTCTTGAGATTGCTCTTGCAATAGCTTCGTCTGCTTCGGCAACAACTCGCATCTCATTCTGGGCTATAATTATAGCATCATGTTTTTCACGTGTAATCCACTCGCCACTAACCTTTACCAACCCCCTTGCCTGCTGCGAAGCTTCGAATATCTTCCGTTCCTCCGCCTCTTTTAATGTTTGATACCGCCCGTCATTTTGAACCATCGCTACAGCGCCAGTTATCTCCCATTCAGGAATAGTAGTATAATATCCATTTTCTTTTTTGATTCTAAACATGCGATTATGCCTACCGTCTATTTCTCCTATAAATGTCCCCGCTTTTATAGTTGTGAAACGATAACATTGCTGATCAATATATAGTGCATCCATCGAGACAATTTGCCCCAAGCTTGTTTTTGCGACTCTAATTACTTGCGAGAAGGAGTCATAACAGTAGAGCAGATCATATGCGTCCACAGCCTCATCGACCACCTCATATGACGCTTCTTTTTTCAACAATACACACCCAGCAGCGATGTAAAGGGGCATGTTTAGTGATCGTATAGTAATAGAACTTCCTCGCTTATTTGCTGTCGGATTACCCATAGGGTCAAAATACGGGACTTCCCCTATGCGAGTTATATCCTGATAATCCTTATACAAAACCAAATATCCGTCCTTATTTTCGCCAACACAAGTATATGTATAGCCAGATTTAGCTAGGCTTTTCTCTGCGGGTTTGGGTACTGGTATTAGAAGATCTGTCAGTGGGGATGTGTATCTGATGGTTTCCGAATATGCGCATGTCTTTGATGCCAGAATGATAATCACGACAAAATATAATATACTTCGAGGGAATATATCATTCATACAGATCCTGCCCTCGCATTCCCCAGCACAATAAATGCCGACTACGCCCATGATATTGCTCCCTAATTCCTGCCACTTCAAGCCCCAAAATCCCCCTCATATTTTGCATGCTTTTCCCCTCATTTATCGCTTCCCTTGCCCCCTTCAAAAATCCTTAACTTTTAATAAAGCCCAATAAAACGCCCATTTCCTAGTGCCAGTTCCTAATAAGATAATATTCCAGACCATTATTCTTTCAGCACAAAAAGCATGTCAAATCTTCAAATCACCCAAAACTCCCAAAAGATGAACCACCGTATTGGCCCCGCTTACCACCCCTGTAATGCGCCCCCCAGAAACGACCAACCTGATTTTCCTAGAGCTTCCATGGGTAGACAAAGCATGGAACAGAAGGTCGCTCATGGCCGTTTCTAAGGATGCCGACAACCCCCGAGCACCCGTTTCCCTACTCATGGCATCCGAAACCAACTGCTCATATTCCCGCCCTTCAATGAGCGTCAATAAATCTCATTATGCCCTTTTGCCGAACATTTGGGTTTTTCGCCTAATTTTCCGTAAGTGTATGTTCCCTTGGATGGGCATGTTGGAGCGGAGTATAGGAATTGGTTTATAATGGTCTTATTTGTCGGGTTGTCACAGTCAGTCCCAACAGCCCAGCCTTTTTCCATTGCCACCCCTTCTTTTGCAGCATCAATTAACCTTAACCAATTTGCACAGACGTTTTTATTTGAGATCATTGAACGGGGCTTGTTTTTGTAACCATCAATCAAAATAAATAGAACAGGAATGATTACCGAGATTACTATTGCCGCACACGCTATTTTACGTCGTTTAGCATCATTGGCTCTTCCTTTTTCAGCCAATAAGCATGCTGTTATCCCAAATAGAATACTCATAATGATACACGAGAACATAACTGTTATCATTATCCCCTGAATATCAACCATTCGTTCTGTGAATGGGTATGGTTGGGTAATAATGTCGGTAAAGATACCCAACCCGCCAATACTTGTAACAACACAGAATGTCCCAAAGAGCGCCAGCAATCCTGAATGCTTTCCTTTTTCTTGGTTTATAATATTCATTTCAATACAGACTCATTAATCCCACTATCTGCTTTACGATCTACTTCAATGAGCGTCAATAAATCTCATTATGCCCCTTTGCCGAACATTTGGGTTTTGACCCGATTGGCATAATGGTGTATGAGCCGCCGCCGGGACATTTGGGCATACCACCTTTCATATATCGAGTTAGGTGCTCAATTGATACCGTATCACCAGAATGCAGGTTAAGTTCCTCTGCTGCTTGTTCTTTGGCGGCATCAATAAATCTTTGATTCCCAGCGCAAGCGTTCTTTAAGGATATATCCCGGTTCATGAGATGGGAGTAAATCAAGATAAACGCCAGAGCAACACACCCTATAAACGCCGCAATTATGAATGACTTATTCATCTCAGTTCCCCGCCCAGCTATGCCGCCAAAGGATTATTTGAATGGCATATGTGGCGCATTAGCGTTACCGAGCGTCAGTGATACTTGATATTCCCTTTTAAAAAGCTCCGCCGCTACAAACAACTCCCCAGCAAGGCCGGACTTCTGGCTATCCCGTCTGGTTTTCTTAAGTGGCATATGGCGTCCTCTTATCCCACCCTCCACGTCCCATCCCCTTCAACTACCAGCGTATCCAGCATAATCTTCTTTTTACACTGGGGGCATTTCTTGGTCGCATTCCTCATAACATCCTTCTCC
>CAYHRC010000142.1:0-6965 GCA_964358565.1 uncultured Sphingobacterium sp.
TTACGGGCACTTCAGGACTGGTATGTGAAGTTTGCCTTGCAGAATGTTGAAGGGGTGAGTGAAGTGGCTTCATTCGGTGGTTTCCAGAAATTATACCAGGTAGCCATAGACCCGCATAAGCTGGTTTATTACGGTGTGCCTCTGATGGATGTCACCCGGGCGGTGGCGGCCAATAATAAAGAGGTAGGGGGCAGTTTATATGAAATGAATGCCACCGGATACCTCATCAGAGGTCAGGGCTATATCAGCAGTATGGATGATATCAAAGAGATCCCGGTAGGAACCTATCAATCGATACCTGTAAAACTCCGCGATATAGCAGAAGTGCAAATGACCTCAGATCTGAGACTGGGCATTGTAGAGGAAAACGGGGAAGGTGAAGTAGTGGGGGGTATTGTTGTGATGCGCTTTGGAGAAAATGCCAAAGACGTTATTGAAAGGGCGAAAGCCAAAATGAAGGATATAGAAAAGGGATTGCCGCCAGGTGTGAAATTCAAATCTGCCTATGACCGGAGTGATCTCATATTAGCAGCAATTAACACCCTTAAAGAAGCTTTGTGGCAGGAGATACTTATTGTATGCATTATAGTAATTCTTTTCCTGTTCAGTTTTCGCAGCGGCATGGTCGCAATATTATGTATCCTGCTATCTGTTCTCGTGGGATTTATCCTGATGAAATTATTTGGCATTACAGCTAATATCCTGTCGTTGGGTGGTATTGCTTTAGCCATTGGGGATGTAGTAGACCCGGGTATTGTTATGGCAGAAAACGCTTACCGGGCTTTAACTAACCGGATTCTTCAAAATCCTAAACCATAGCTGAGATGGCAAATGGAAAACAAATAAAAACTAAAGAACGTATCGGTCATACCAATGAAATTTCCGAGGAGGAAAGGGTGGCTATCATTGAAGAGTCCTCGCGCACGGTCGGCCGTTCAGTTTTCTTTTCAGTGATCATTATGATCATCTCCTTTGCACCAATTCTCTTTCTTACCGGGCAGGAGAAAAAGTTATTCTCTCCTCTGGTATTGACCAAAACATTTTCCCTGATTGGGGCTGCGATACTGGCTATCACCGTTTCGCCCATGCTTACCCGCACCTTTATGAGAGGCAAGCTGATCCCGGAAAGCAGGAACCCGGTTTCTAACTTCTTCATCACTATTTATAAACCAGCAGCAAGGCTTTGCCTGATATGGCGAAAAACGGTATTGATCGCTTGTTTTGTTTTGTTAGGACTGAGTGTACCTCTGGTACTCAACCTGGGTACTGAATTTATGCCGCCCCTGGATGAGGGTTCCCTGCTCCTGATGCCTGTCACCTTACCGGATGTTTCCAATTCAGAAGCAAAACGGATCATGCAACTGCAGGATAAGATCATCAAAGGTTTTCCGGAGGTAGACAACGTATTGGGAAAAGCAGGCAGGGCCTATACAGCTACCGATAATGCCCCGATGAGCATGATTGAGACTATAATAGTACTAAAGCCGAAAAAAGAGTGGCGGGAAGGGATGACGAAAGAAAAGCTGATCGATGAAATGAATGAGAAGGTTCAGATACCTGGGGTAGTTACAGGGTGGACACAGCCCATTATTAACCGGATCAATATGCTTTCCACGGGTATCCGTACGGATGTTGGGGTAAAAATATACGGAAATAACCTGGACAGCATATATGTTATTTCCCGTAAGATAGAAGCTTCCCTTAAAGGCATCCCAGGGCTGCAGGATCTATATGTTGAACAGCTTACCGGAGGCAAATATCTGGACATAAAAATTCGCCGGCCCGATGCCGCCCGGTACGGGCTGAATATTGACGATATCAACATGGTAATTGAAAGCGCCCTTGGGGGAATGATACTGACCACCACCGTGGAAGGAAGAGAACGATTTAGTGTCAACCTCAGGTTAGCACAGGAATACAGGAACGACCTTGATGAGATCAAACGCATACCCATCCAAACAATGAGTTATGGTGTGCTTCCTCTTTCAGCAGTAGCTGATGTCAAAGTAACCGAAGGTCCGCCTATGATCAATTCTGAAAATGCGATGTTAAGAGGAACCGTGTTATTTAATGTTCGGGGAAGGGATATGGGAGGAGTGGTCAATGATGCTAAGCAAAGAATAGAGGATACATTCAAACATCTGCCAAAGGGTTACTATATAGACTGGAGCGGCCAGTACGAAAACCAGGTTAGGGCACAGCAGCGGCTAAAAATTATTATTCCAATTGTCATGCTGATCATTGCCTTTATTCTGTACATCACTTTCCATTCTGTTAAAGCAGTTCTGGTCATATTTATCAGCATACCGGTTGCCCTTATGGGTGGTGTTTATTCTTTGTATTTCTATGATGTGAATTTTTCAGTAGCTGTTGCAGTAGGCTTTATTGCGCTGTTTGGAGTAGCTGTTGAGACCGGTGTATTAATGATCGCTTACATGAATGATACTATTCGCAAACTCGTAGCAGAAAAAGGAAATGGTATTCAGAATATCAGTCTCAGCGATTTAAAGGAAGCCATTCTCTTTGGAGCTACCCAACGGGTCAGACCTTTATTGATGACGGTATTAGCAAATATCCTGGGATTAATCCCGGTATTGCTTTCAACGGGTACAGGCAGTGATGTGATGAAACCCATTGCAATTCCCTTTGTGTTTGGGCTGATCACTTCTACTTTATTCGTATTGATCGTATTGCCTGTAATTTTTAATCTTTTAAAAGAATGGGAACTGGAAAAACATAATGAACTAATAGTTTTTGAAAATAAAGAATAAACCAAAAGCAGAGCAAGATGAAAAGGAAGTTTGTCATATCACTTACTATTCTGCAATTATTTTTTTTAGCTGCGAATGCTCAGGATACGGCCAGGTTATCCCTGCAAAACATCTTTGCCGAAATTGATAAGAGCTGGCCGCAGCTCCAGTTTTACGAATCAAAAATCAATTCCATCCGCGCATTGGCCGCTGGTGCAAGGGCCTGGATGCCTCCCACAGTATCAGTAGCATTAGACCGGTTCCCCTATCGCCTTTCTATGATCAAAGAAATGATTCCGGATAATCAGGCAGGCATGATGTTTTCATTGCAGCAAATGATAGCAAATCCGGCCCGTTTAAATGCTAAACGGAACTACCTGTTATCACTGGAAAATGTACAGCGAAATGATCTTGAATGGCAGAAAAATACGCTGCATTTTACGGCGAGACTTTACTATTACCGTCGTTATACGGCTGAACAAAAACTAAAACTGATAAACGAATACAGGGAATTGCTGAACCTGCTGATCAAAACTGCCAGGGATAAATACGCCTATAACCAGGCAGACCTGGGAACAATTTTTAAGGCGGAAGCATCTCTGAGTGAACTAAGCAATATGGAGAGCATGGAGCTCTCGCAAATAGCAGAGAGTAATATCGGTTTAAATACGCTGATGGATCGTCTGGTTAACCTGCCTTTTTCTATTGATACCTTACTGGCTCCAATAGATTACAGCAATAATTATCTGGCATCTATTGACACAAGCCAGTTGGGGCGGAATGACATCCTGGCTTTAGAAAGCAATATTCGTTCAATGGCCCTGAACCGGAAGTGGATGGCACAGGGAGCTAAGCCGGATTTTGGGATCCAGCTTACACACGCTAACATGTATGGAATGCCAGATCAGTTTTCGATTATGGCTATGGTAACCATTCCGATCGTGCCCTGGTCTTCTAAAATGTATAAATCAGAGGTCAGGTCTATGGGATTTGAAATCGAGGCCATGCAGAAAGAAAAATCAGCCATGCAATTGATGGCTTCCCAAATGATCCGTGAAAAAATCACTATGCTGATGTATGAAAAACAACAGCTGGATAACTATGAAACGAATGTGTTGCCCTCTTACCGAAGAAACCTGGAAACTAACCTGCTGGCCTACCAGCAGAACACCGGAAACTTTTTCGTTCTGCTGGATGCCTGGAACATGCTGCTTATGAAGCAATTGGAGCGCATAGATAAACTGGGACAAGTTTTCAGGCTGCAGTCTGAATATGAATACCAAAGTGAGATTAAATCACAATGAACGTAAAACTGACATACAGAGCTTTTCACTGGGTTTCATTCAAGCCATACCGGCTTGCTATAATATTAGCAATGGCCTCCGGTGCCTGTAATCAAAAGGAACAAAAACACCAAAATCATGAACTTAATTCAACAACCAGTATGCAGCGTGATTCTATGGAGAGCATGAATCATGCTAATAAAGATCTGGGGCATGAAAAGATGAATATGCCAGCCGGGGCTAAGATTAATACCGATTCAAACAGCAATGAAAATTACTGGAATAGCCTGCCAACGAATCGCACGGTGATTGCCAGACAAAAAGTTGTAGCACCTGTATTTCGTGAGATGAATTTTACGCTTTCCGGAAATGGATATATCGCTTTTGATATGCGCCGGAACCGCAAAATTCCTGTTCGTACAGGTGGCCGAATAGAGAGGCTGTTTGTAAAGTACAACTACCAATATGTGCGTAAAGGAGAAAAAATACTGGAACTCTACAGCCCTGAACTTAACACCTATATAGAAGAATATCTGTACATAAGAAAGCAAACCACTGATTCCGTATTGCAAGCCAGGTCGCGGCAGAAACTTTTGCTCTTAGGGCTAAGCTCTTCCCAGTTAAAACAAATTGACCAAAGAGGCAGCACTTCCTTTGCGATGGCTGTTTACAGCCCTTTTGATGGTTATGTTTTGTTCAATCCTTCTGCAATTTTGGGGATGGGTAGTACAGGAACTCCTTCCGGCGGTATGGATCGCGGCATGAGCGCTTCAAACAATACAGAGAGCTCTATTCCGGGATCTGTATTATCTGATAACAGCATCCGGGAAGGCATGTATGTAAGCAAAGATCAAACGCTGTTTTGGATCAATGATTTTAAAGTGGCATGGGGCATTATTGCCTTCGGCAAAGAAAACGAAAAATATCTGCGTAAAGGTCAGCCTGTAACAATTACCAGTGAACTGCTGCCGGATAAACCCATCCAAAGTTCCATTCAACTGATCGAACAGGTTTACCAGGATGGTCAGAAATTCACCCAGGCCAGAGTTAATATTTCAAATACATCAGGTATGCTAAAGCAAAACTCATTGATCACTGCTTCTGTATCTGTTCCAGTAAGGTCACTGATGGTTCCGGCCAGCAGTGTGTATTACCTTGGCAAGGCAGCAATTGTATGGGTGCAGGTTGATCTGAGCAAAGCAGGCAGTTATATTTTTCAATCCAAAGTTGTTAAGACAGGACACCGTAGTTCAGACCAGGTGGAGATCCTCGAAGGTTTACAGCAAAATGATAAAATTGCTAAGGATGCCGGTTACCTGACTGATAGTGAAAGTATTATAAATCATTAAACCGGAAGGCTATGAAAGATAAAGTCATTTTTTTTATCATCTGCTTGCTTTTATCCGGACTAACAAGCTGTTCTGATAAAAAACCAGAAAACAAACAGGTGGATCATGACAGCCACCAGTCCGCTGTTAAGGATAATCCCAAAATGGAGAGAATTACTCTTACAAAAAGGGACGAGCAATATGCAAACATTCATACGGATACCGTCAGGATCAAAACTATGGCTGAATATACGACGCTATTGGGAACGACCAGTTTTGACGAAAGAAATGTTACGGTAGTCACTTCCCGCCTTCGTGGCAGACTGGATCGCTTGTTTGTCCGTAATCCCCAGCAATGGGTGGCAAAAGGTCAGCCATTATATGCCATCTATAGTGAAGAATTATTGGCCGATGAGAACGAATTACTGAATGCTTTGCAACAACGGCCGCAGTTCAGTATCATGAAGCAGGTTGTGGATCAATTGGTGGATGGAGCGAGGAAAAGGTTATCACTTTGGGGACTAAGCAAACAACAAATGGCAGCCCTGGAGAAAAGCGGAAAAGCTTCACCTCTTGTTACTTTTTACAGTCCGGTATCAGGTACACTTGTCGAGCTCTCTGCAAGCGAAGGGCAATACGTTGAAACCGGTACACCACTGTTTCGTTTTGCTGATTTATCAGAGCTCTGGATCGAAGCGCAAATGTACAGCAGTGAAATAAATTGGTTGTATAAAAAGCCTTCTGTGACAGCTGAATTTGTGGAATATGCAGGAGAAACGTTTAAGGTAAGTCCCGTATTTGATAATCCCGCAGTGGAGAGCAATCAGAAAGTCAGCCTGGTTCGATTCATTTTAAATAACCGAAGCCGTCAAATAAAGCCGGGAATGATGGCTTACGTTCACATCAAGCGGAATGAAAAGAATACCCTGGTGATCCCTAAGTCTTCCATTCTGGTTGGCAATATGACCACTGCGTGGATCAAAACCGGGGAAGGCGTATATGAGAACCGAATGATCGAACTGGGGATCCAAAATAAAAAAGAGGTGGAAGTACTCAGCGGTTTAAAATCAGGTGAAGTGATTGTAAGCAGCGGAGCCTTCCTGTTAAACAGCGCCCTGGTATTAAAAAAAGGGACCGGCATGCCGGGTATGGAAGGGATGGGTATGTAATGATGGCTTGGCTGTCAGTTGGTTTGTTGTTTTTACATATATTAATGATGCTGGCGGGTATTCACTGCCTTTGTTGCTCATTTTTATTGCACCCTTATTAGGAATCAGGGGTGACTGGCCTATATTCTGCCGGCTTAATATTTTATAGCTATTATTTTGTTAATAACGATATTTGGACAGTTCATATCTATGCCGGCATGAGCGGCTTAACTTAGCAACTATTTTAAACCACTACCAGATGAAAATACATGATAAAATCGAATTGATTTCAACAATTACCTGCCCTGAATGCGGCCATAAAAGCACAGAGAAGATGCCTGATGACAGCTGCCAGTTCTTTTATGACTGTCCAAACTGTAAAGCTGTTCTCAGGCCTAAACCAGGCGATTGCTGTGTTTATTGCAGTTATGGAACAGTAAAATGCCCGCCAATTCA
>CAYHRC010000143.1:0-6909 GCA_964358565.1 uncultured Sphingobacterium sp.
AGAAATATATCCCGTATCATGGAACCATGCGGCAAGCATCAAAACTTCATAATCACGGTTTGTTAAATTATATGATTTGGAGAGCTTTTTACATGCTTTAACCGTTTCTAGTGTATGATTATAGTTATGATAAACATAATCGTTCGGAAGTTTTTCCTTGAATAAGTTAAACACATATTCTTCAGCATCTTTAACAACCGTATTATTTTTCATGGAATCTATGTTAATTCTTATGCTTATAAGTAAAAACTATGCCATCATGCGTTAATAATATTATTTAATTAAATTCTTTGGTATGATTATAGCCATTTAGTATATAATTTGTCGCAAAATATGATTAGAATATCAGTGCTGATACTATGGATAGCCACTATTTCATGCAATAACCCTATTTCGGATTCTAAGAGGGCAGGAGATAACAGCAGTGAAAAAGTTATCCCGGTTGAAAAAAATCTGGTTCAGGATCTGCCTGAAGAATTGAGTGAAATCTCAGGCATTACATTTTTGAACGATTCTGTATTGGTTGCCATACAGGATGAGGAAGGAATACTTTTTTATTACAATATCATGCAGAAAAGGATCGTCAGGAAGCAGTGGTTTGCTGATAATGATGATTACGAAGATCTTGCAAAAGCCGGAAGTGATATGTATGTCATTACCAGCAAAGGACTACTTTACAGGATAAAGAATTTCGAGTCATCAAAACCCCTGATTACATCCGTTCAAACCCCATTAAGTGCTAAAAACAACATCGAGGGATTGACTTTTGATTCTAAAAATAATCGGTTACTAATAGCTCCTAAAGAATCCGGATTGGATCAGGATAAAACAACAAAAGAAATTTATAGTTTTAATCTTAAAACCATGAAATTCGAATTACGACCAGTATATACCATCCGTCTTGGCGAGATTGAAGCTCAGTTTGAAGGAAATGAACTTGAAGAAAGCTCAAAGAAGTTCCTTAAGGCTATGGGCAATCATAATATGAACAAAATTTTTCGCTCATCAGCCCTGGCTGTTAAAGAAAAAACCGGTGAAATCTATCTTCTTTCTGCTATAAACGGGCTTATAATAATCCTGGAGCCCCGGGGTTCACTAAAGAAGATCATCCCATTTTCAGGTCAGGAATATAAGCAACCTGAAGGCCTGGCTTTCTCACCAAATGGCAAACTTTACATGTCTAATGAAGGGAATAAATCAGGCATTGGAAATATCATTGAACTTATACATGCAAACTAAATTTTTCAAATCTATTGCTTTTGTTTTAGGCCTGATTGCATTACAGGCTTGTACCAGCTTAAAACCATTTTATGACAAGACACAATCTGATTGGGAAAGCAGCGCCCACAGTCCGGATACATTAAAACTGAAATATTCAGTCTTCCTCTTTGGTGATGGTGGGGTACCCGAAAAAAACAGGCAGGAACCGGTCTTAAAACTTTTACAGACTCAAATATTTAATAAGGATACTACCCGCGTTAAGTCTTTGTCGGACACAGGAGTCGTTAACAATTCACATCCTGAAGATGTTGTGATCTTTCTTGGGGATAATATTTATGAAACCGGGATGCCTGAACCAGATGATGCTGACAGGAAAGAAAAAGAAAGAAGGATCAATGCACAACTGGATGTAGTTAAGGATTTCAGAGGACGTAAAATCTTCATACCAGGCAATCATGATTGGAATGAAGGCTATGCAGGCGGTTTAGCCGCAATTAACAGGCAGGAGGAGTACATTGAACAATACTTGAATAAAGGAGATATATTGATGCCAAGTAATGGTTGTGGCGGGCCGGTTGAGCTGCAGCTTAACAACGATCTTGTTATAATTATTATAGATACAGAATGGTGGTTAACCAAAAATGAGAAGCCGCTGGCCCCGGATAATGGATGCACAGCTGCCAGCAGATTAGAAGTTATTGAACAAATTCAGGATATACTCCTGCGTAATAAGGGCAAAAATATTGTTCTTGCGCAACATCATCCCCTGTTTAGTAATGGCCGTCATGGCGGTTATTATACCCTAAAAGATTATTTATTCCCATTAACCCTTATAAGAGATAATTATTATATACCTCTGCCTATTATCGGGGCCATCTATCCCCTGATGCGGCAATATGGTGTTTCACGTCAGGATTTATCAAATAAAGATTACCAGCAATTAAAGCGGGGCGAATTATCCATCCTCGAGGATGAAAAGAACGTTGTTCTTGCCACGGGCCATGAGCATGCATTACAATTTAATAAATACAATGACGTCAATCATATAATCAGTGGTGCGGGATCAAAATCCTCCTCCCTGATCAAAGGGAACGAGGCCCTGTTTTCATACGGCGGCGGCGGAATGCATGGCTTTGCACGCTTGAATTATTATGATAACGGACAGTGCTGGCTCGAATTCTGGGTACCGGTTGATGATGGATCCACGGGCAAGATAGTCTACAGGACGCCTTTATATGCTATACCAAAACCAGAGGTCAAAACAGCTGAAGAAAGATCCGTCAGCTATGCTGATAGTAGTAAGATCGTTGTTGCAGGAGATGGTTTTAAAGCCGGCCCATTCAAAAGATATCTTTTTGGAGAGCATTACCGCGATACATGGGGGATACCTATTAATGTGAAGTACCTCGACCTGAATAACTTTGGTGGTGGTTTGACTCCTATAAAACTCGGCGGTGGAAAACAAACTGTCAGTTTGCAGTTACAGGGAAAGGATAAACATATCTATCAGTTTCGTACCGTTGCTAAAAATCCTGCAGCTTTATTACCCGAAGGGTTTCTTGAAACGTTTGCCGAAGACCTGATACAGGATCAGATTTCGTCTGCCCATCCATATGGGGCACTGATGATCCCTGATATGGCTAAAGCTGTTGGCATCTATCATACAAACCCACAACTGGTGTATATGCCCCAATCTACGTTATTGGGACCTTATATACAGAAGGTTGGAGGAAAGTTGGGTATTATAGAGGTCCGGCCGGATGAGGATCTCTCCGACTTTACTTCTTTTGGAAATGCCAAAAATGCAGTGAGTACAACCAAAATGTATAAAGAACTGCGGGATGACAATGATAATGAGGTTGACCAGGAAATGCACTTAAAATCCCGCCTGTTCGACATTCTTATTGGCGACTGGGACAGACATGAGGACCAATGGAGATGGGGTGAATTTAAAAAAGAGAAGGGCGTTATTTATCGGCCAATTCCCCGTGACAGGGATCAGGCCTTCACCAAGTTTGATGGCTTTATTCCTGCAATGATAAGCAAAATGTTGCCTGATATCCAATCGTTTGAAATGAAGATCGGCAGTCCTGCAAAGCTTTCGATAGCTGCACGGAACCTGGATCGTAATCTGCTAAATGAACTTACAAAAGATGACTGGGAAAGGATAGCACAACAAATGCAGTCAGATTTAACTGACGAAATAATCGAAGAGGCTGTCAGTAAAATGCCATCTGAGGTATATCATGAAACTGGCAGGGAGATCATTGAAAAATTAAAATCCAGGCGTAGCCAGCTGGCTTCTGTTGCTGACGAATATTATACTGTATTAGCACAAGAAGTTACTGTTGCAGGCTCGGATAAAAAAGAATTCTTTAAAATCGAAAGGTTTGAAAATACTACCCGCCTGACTATTCACAAAATCGACTCCAATGAACAGGTTACCCGCCCACTGTATAACCGGACCTTCCTGAATTCAGAAACAAAGGAATTAAACCTGTATGCGCTAAATGGCCGTGACAGTGTATTAATCCAGGGTGCTGTTTCAGGTCCGGGTATTAAAGTAAGGGTTGTTGGAGGAGAGGATGATGACTCAATTGTAGATTTATCAACCGGAGGACGTGCATTAGTATACGACCTGAGTACTGAAAAAAACTATATTGTGCCTGGCGCTAATACGGCATTGAGGTTATCAGACCAGACTTATGTTAATGATTATGAAGTAAACTCATTTAAATACGATAAAAAAGGCATCCGGCCTTCGCTTGATTATAATCCTGATGATGGTATCTTTTTAGGTGGAGGATATAAAGTAAGGCATTATGGATTCAGAAAATTTCCTTACAGCTATGATCAGACCCTTATAGGAAATTATGCACCGAAAACCGGAGCCTATGTCATCGGCTACGATGCAAATTTCTATTCTTTATTTGCAAGAAATGCTGACCTTGTTTTTAAGGGTCATTTCAATGGACCTAAATACACCTTCAATTACTATGGACAAGGGAACGCTTCCTTAAATGCTGGAGATGAGATTGATTACTTCCGGGCAAGAAGTAAAAATTTAAGTTTAGCGGCTTTCTTTCAATACCGGTTTACAAAGGTTTTTAGCACAGGTATTGGCCCCGGATATGAATATTACCGGGTAGAAAAACCAGGAGATCGGTATGTTAGCTCGACAGCTTTTCCTGAGAGCCAGGATATTAGTAGTTCATCCAGGTACTTAACAATTCGCTCTTATGCCAACATCGACTTTGTCAATGATAAATTATTCCCTACAACAGGAGTCAGGTGGAAAAATGAAATAAATTTCTTCAATGAATTCAAAAAACAGGCACAAAACTTCCTGCAGTTAAAAACGGATGTATCGTTTTATGCTACACCCAATTTTAGGTTCCCTATAACTGTTGGTATCAGGCTGGGTGCTGCCATACATATTGGGGATTATAAATTTTTCCAGGCAAATTCACTCGGAAGCAATACTAATTTAAGAGGTTTCAGAAATAACCGCTTCTCCGGAAGGTCTTATCTGTATCAAAATCTGGAGGTACGGTTTAAAGCAGCACATTTCCGGAATTATATATTTACCGGCGACATGGGGCTGTTTGGATTTTTCGACTCTGGCCGCGTATACTCAGATTTACCTGACTCGAGGACATGGCATCAAGGATACGGGCCAGGTGTATGGCTTAATTTATATAATAAGTTATTAGTTTCCAGCGGATTAGGCTTCTCCAAAGAGGGCCACTATTTTACTTTAAAAACCGGAATGTCATTTTAGAGACCATATGAGGCGTTTGATTAAGATTTCAAAACATTAATTTGTGAGACAAAAAAAAATGCACCAGAGATTTGGTGCATTTCTTATTTAAAGATTAATTAATTATTTGGATTTAAGTGCTGATGTAGAATTAGTCTTTTCAGCCAGCAGTAATGCATTATAAGCATTGATAACCCCGCCGGAAACAGAGATCTCATTCAAAGCAACCCTTTTTGAATTGCCCTCATCCTTCACTTTAACTTTCTGTTCAACTTTAGTAACAGAATTCATAATTATATTTTTTATCTGGGTTGCAGTGAATTGCGGATAATATGACCAGATAAGCGCTGCCAGGCCTGCAACTACCGGCGAGGCCATACTTGTACCATCATTTTCTTTATATTTTGAATCCGGAAGTGTTGAGTTTATTTTAACCCCCGGAGCAAATACATCAACAGATTTTTGCCCGTAATTTGAAAAAGTAGCCACCAGATCTTCATCATTTTTCCAGGAGGAGGCTCCAACTTCTATCCAGCCATCAGCTGTACCCATTGTTACCCCTGTACTATCAGAGAACAGCCGGTTCGGGTAATTTTCTCCCTTTTGTGTGTCCTTCCCGTCGTTTCCGGCGGCATGAACAAACAATACGTTTTTAGATATCGCATATTTTACAGCTTCATCAACTACCTTCTTATCCCAGGCATAGCCCTTACCAAAGCTCATATTGATGATCTTAGCACCATTATCAACAGCATAACGTATAGAATTAGCTACATCCTTATCACGCTCATCACCATCAGGAATCGCACGTATGGCCATAATTTTCACATTATCCGAAACTCCTTTGATCCCAAGATTATTGTTACGGACAGCTCCGATAATACCGGCGACATGAGAACCATGCTCTGCATCAGGGCCTGTAATATCTTTATTTCCGTAGGTGTGCTCATTACTATTTGAATAATTATCTCCCACTGAGTCTTTCCTTGGATCGAAGTCAAGATTCAAATGATACTTAACCTCAGCATCATAATATTTCAAACCTTCCTCTAACTCTTCTCTGAACTTTTTGTAATCCCGCTTTTTAAGTTCTGGTTTTATAAACTTGATAACCTGTGATTCGGTATCATTTAAAGGCTTGTAAGCACTAAAATCTTCGGTCGTAGGATTCGCAATCCCAATCTTAGCAACTATTTCATCAAGATACTTTTTAATCATGGTGGTATTTTGCAAACCCATCTGGGCAGATTGCAATTTCTCCATATAATCAGTAACGAGTTTCTGATAAAGGCCGAATTCCTTCCTTTCCTTTTCATCAAAAGGAGTAGAGTTCAGAGCAGAGGCATACTTAGGCTGAAGTTTTACAATTAGTCTGACAAGCTCCATATTATCATGATGTACATTATTACCATTAGCTGCGCCGATAAAGTTCCAGCCATGGACATCATCAATGTATCCGTTTTTGTCATCATCAATTCCATTGCCCGGAATTTCTTTTGAGTTAACCCACATTATTTGTTTAAGATCTTCATGATTCCCATCAACACCTCCATCAATAACCGCTACGATAACCGATTTAGAGGTTTTACCCTTCAATAATTCCTTATAGGCTTTCTCAGTACTGATACCAAAAACACCATCTTTCTTAAGATCAAGATTTTGCCAGTTCTCTTTGGGAGATTCAGTGTCGCTGTTCTGACCGAATGACATTGCAGGCATCGCAAGCACAGCTGCAGCATATATTAACTTTTTTATAAAATTCATTTTTCTATTTTTCCCTCCTGGTTTGTATGTTCAAGATAACGAATAATTGTGCCATCCCGTACCTGAAACAGACATGAACTAAAATATTACATAATATTAAACTTCGTTCAAAAAAAAAACCCTCATCCGTTTGGACAAGGGTTTTTATAAAATTGGGCACCGAC
>CAYHRC010000144.1:0-2853 GCA_964358565.1 uncultured Sphingobacterium sp.
TTTTATATTAAAATTTACAGGCTTCGGAGCCATTCAATAACTCCTTCGCGGGTTTTACCGGTTTTCTGTTGTAACCTTCCGTATAACTCATCCTCCTTGCCATCCTCGTACTTCAGGTCATCATCGGTTAAATCGCCATAAGCCTGTTTAACCTTACCTTTTAAAATATTCCAGCTACCTTTTAATTCTAACTTATCCATAAAATGTTTGTCTTTAGGTGAATATTTGTTTATATCCTTAAAACAGCGATTTATTGAAAAAGTTTGTTCTTTAAAGCTTTACTAGAGATTTGCAGCTCCTTCTTTAATTTCATTAACCACATTCGGATCAAGCAAAGTAGAGATATCTCCAAGGTTGCTT
The DNA here is from genome assembly GCA_964358565.1 of uncultured Sphingobacterium sp. GTDB lineage: Bacteria > Bacteroidota > Bacteroidia > Sphingobacteriales > Sphingobacteriaceae > Daejeonella. The sequence continues at coordinate 361 of CAYHRC010000144.1, forward strand.
GTCTCACCTTCAGCTATCTTCCTCAGGATCCTTCGCATGATCTTTCCGGATCTTGTTTTCGGCAGGCCGGAGACAAACTGGATCTTATCAGGTTTAGCAATTGCCCCGATAATACGTGCTACTGTCTGCAGAATATCCTTGCGGGTCAGCTCATGGTCGTGCATAGAGTTACCCAGGATTACGTAAGCATAAATACCCTGACCTTTGATATCATGAGGATAGCCTACAACTGCACTTTCAATAACATCAGCATGCATGTTGATTGCATTTTCAACCTCGGCAGTGCCAATACGGTGTCCGGATACATTCATCACGTCATCTACCCGTCCGGTTATGCGGTAATATCCATCCTCATCTCTTAAACAACCATCACCCGTAAAATACATGTTCTTATAGGTCGTAAAGTAGGTTGTCCGGCAACGGTCATGATCGCCATAAGTTGTCCTGATAATACCTGGCCAGGGAAATTTAATACATAAATTACCACTGACACCATTGCCTGCAAGCTCAATTCCATTTTCATCTACAAGACAAGGCTGTATTCCTGGTAATGGCAAAGTAGCATAACCAGGCTTAGTTGGAGTAATACCGGCAATCGGGGTGATCATGATCCCGCTATTCTCTGTCTGCCACCAGGTATCCACGATCGGACATTTACCATTTCCGATCTTTTCATCATACCAGTGCCATGCCTCTTCATTGATAGGCTCCCCTACTGATCCCAGTTTGCGGAGAGAGCTCAGATCGACACCCTTTAAAGGCTCTTCACCGAAGCTCATCAGTGAGCGGATCGCTGTTGGCGCAGTGTATAAAATATTCACTTTGTATTTATCGATAATATTCCAGAACCGGCTCGCATCCGGCCAGGTTGGAATTCCTTCGAACATAAGTGAAGTTGCTCCCTGTGATAAAGGACCATAAACGATATAGGAATGTCCGGTGATCCATCCAATATCTGCGGTACAAAAATGTATCTCATCAGGCTGGTATTGGAAAACTGTACTGAAGGTATAACCTGTATAGACCATATACCCACCACAAGTATGGACAACGCCTTTAGGCTTACCGGTAGAACCGGATGTATACAAAATGAAAAGCGGATCTTCAGCATCCATCTCTTCAGCAACGCATTCGGGATTACCCTGGGTCTCAACTTTTTTAATTTCATCTTCCCACCACACATCACGCCCTTTGATCATGGACACAGGAGTGCGGGTACGGGTAAGAACAATGATTTTTTCAACTGATACACACTGAACCATAGCATCATCAATAATGCTTTTCAATGGAATATCCTTATTACCCCTGAAACCTCCGTCGGCAGTAATAACGAGTTTACACTGGGCATCATTAATCCGGTCTGCAATAGACTGGGCAGAAAAGCCTCCAAAAACAACAGAGTGAATAGCTCCAATGCGGGCACATGCCAGAACCGCAATGGCCAGTTCGGGAACCATTGGCATATATATGCATATACGGTCTCCCTTTTTTGCACCATTATTCTTGAGTGCATTGGCAAATTGGCTGACTTTAAAATGAAGCTCCCTATATGTGAACTTTCTGTAATGTTCTTCAGGGTCATTCGCCTCCCAGATAAGAGCGGTTTTATCACCATCTTTCTCCAAATGACGATCCAGACAATTTTCTGTTATGTTTAATTTAGCCCCCTGAAACCATTTAACATCAGGGTCAACAAAGTTCCATTCAAGTACTTTGTCCCACTTTTTCCGCCAATAAAAAGTATCAGCTATTCCAGCCCAGAAATTTTCCGGCTCTGCTACACTGTACTCATAAACACGCTTGTAATCGTCAAAAGAATTAATACGAAGGTCCATTTTTTATTATTTGTTCATTAAAATTATAAATTACCGAGGTACAATTATATTATATTCTGACCTTTTAGCCTAATAAAAGAGGTAAAAATTTAGCAAATTCCCTGATTCAAAGCTTCTTTTAAACAGAATGGTCAAAATTATTCATTAAGTGTTGTGTATCTGGTTTTTTCTCATGATATTTGCAAACTCTTAAAAGTTTGAATTTAATATAAAGATACACATAAAGTCATGTCGAGAATTTGTGATTTAACCGGAAAAATGGCAATGAACGGTTTCAACGTTTCTAATTCAAACGTTAAAACTAAACGTAAGTTTTTTCCTAACCTGCATGTAAAAAAGTTTTACATTCCAGAAGAAAACAGATGGATCACGTTGAAAGTTTCTACTTCAGCCATTAAAACCATCAGCAAAAATGGCATCAGTGCCGTAATTAACAAATTCCTTAAAAAAGGATACATTTAAGAGTTATAAGTATTACGTTATAAGTTATAAGTCCACTTACAACTTATAACATTCAACTTACAACATAATAGGAGTCATAAGTATTAAGTTATAAGTCCTCTTACAACTTACAACTTATAACTTACAACTTACAACAATAAAAATACAATGGCTAAGAAAGGTAATAGAGTTCAGGTTATTTTAGAATGTACTGAGC
>CAYHRC010000144.1:2953-6901 GCA_964358565.1 uncultured Sphingobacterium sp.
AATACAATGGCTAAGAAAGGTAATAGAGTTCAGGTTATTTTAGAATGTACTGAGCATAAAGAAAGTGGCATGGCTGGAATGTCTCGTTATATAACAACAAAAAACAAAAAGAACACCACAGAACGTCTGGAACTGAAGAAATTCAACCCGGTACTAAGAAAGGTGACTGTTCACAAAGAAATTAAGTAATATTTATTGCCTGAAGGTTTTGTTATGTTTATCGTATCATCACCTGAAGCAATGGAATAATAAATACATACAACAATGGCAAAGAAAGTAGTTGCAACCCTTAAGACAGGCGCAGGTAAAGAATACTCAAAAGTAATTACCATGAATAAATCGCCAAAAACTGGTGCTTATTCATTCAAAGAAATCATCGTGCATAACGATCACGTGAAAGATGCAATAGCCGGGATAAAAACCGTTCATTAAATATTGACATGAATTTTTAGAAAAGCCGCCCGCGTAAAATCGCTGGGGGGCTTTTTTTGTTAATTTAATACCTATGGGATTATTTGATTTTTTCAAAAAGAAAGAGAACGACGTTCGGGAGCAGGAGGAACTTGACAAAAGCCTGGTGAAAACCAAAGAAGGTTTGTTCGCTAAGATCACCAAGGCTGTTGTAGGAAAGTCGACCGTTGATGATGATGTTCTTGATGAGCTGGAAGAGATCCTTGTTACTTCAGACGTAGGCGTTCAAACAACATTAAAGATCATTGAACGGATCCAGGCACGCGTTGCCCGCGATAAATACGTTAATACTTCAGAACTGAATGAAATATTGAGGACTGAGATCCAAAGCCTGCTATCTGAAAACAACAGTAATGATTTCAGGAACTTTGAATACGGTGATCATAAACCATATGTGATCATGGTTGTAGGTGTTAACGGTGTCGGAAAGACAACCACCATCGGTAAATTAGCTCATAAGCTAAAGCTTGCAGGCAACAAAGTTGTTTTAGGCGCTGCGGATACTTTCAGAGCCGCCGCAGTGGATCAGCTTAAGCTTTGGGCTCAGCGTGTAAATGTACGGATCGTAGCACAGCCTATGGGCTCAGATCCCGCTTCTGTAGCCTTTGATACCCTTCAGTCAGCAGTTGCTAACGGCGATGATGTCGCCATTATTGATACTGCGGGCCGGCTTCATAATAAAGTGGCACTGATGAATGAGCTAACCAAGATCAAACAGGTAATGCAAAAAGTTGTTCCCGGAGCGCCTCATGAGATATTATTGGTTCTTGATGCCTCGACCGGGCAGAATGCCATAGAACAATGCAAGCAGTTTATCCAGGCCACTGAAGTAAATGCTCTTGCATTAACAAAATTAGACGGTACCGCTAAGGGTGGCGTCGTTATCGGAATATCCGATCAGTTTAAAATCCCGGTGAAATACATCGGTGTGGGTGAAGGGATAGATCATCTGCAATTATTTAATAAGAAAGAGTTTGTCGACTCCCTTTTTAAATAAACACAGAGAATAATGAAAACAAAAATCAGTAAGCAGGCCCTGCCAAATAAACCGCGGGTTAATGTCATAACTTTAGGCTGCTCAAAAAACATCCATGATTCTGAAGTTTTAATGGGGCAAATCCGTGGCAATCAGATGAATGTAATACATGAAGCTGAAAAACTCAACAAAGACGACATTATTGTAATTAATACATGTGGCTTTATAGATAACGCCAAACAGGAGTCTATTGACACAATTCTGCAATACAGCAAATTAAAAGATCAGGGTAAAGTGGGCAAGGTTATCGTTACCGGATGCCTTTCCGAACGGTACAAGCCTGAGCTTGAAGCTGAAATTACGAACGTTGATTCTTATTTCGGGACCAATGATCTTCAAAACCTGCTGTCATCAATCGGTGCCGATTATAAGCATGAATTATTGGGCGAGCGTTTATTGACCACTCCCTCCCACTTTGCATATTTTAAAATTGCGGAAGGCTGTAACCGGCCCTGCTCCTTTTGCGCCATCCCCTTAATGCGGGGTAAGCATGTTTCAAAATCAATTGAAGACCTTGTAAAAGAAGCTAAATTCCTGGCTAAAAACGGCACAAAAGAACTTATCCTGATTGCTCAGGACCTGACCTATTATGGTTTAGATCTGTATAATAAACGGAATCTGGCCGATTTACTCAGAAATCTTTCGGATGTAAATGGCATTGAATGGATCCGCCTTCAATATGCCTATCCTTCGGGCTTTCCTATGGATATCCTGGATGTGATGAACGAAAGGGAAAATATATGTAATTACCTGGATATGCCGCTGCAGCATATCAGCGAAAATATGCTGAGCTCGATGCGCCGCGGGATAACAAAACAAAAAACTATTGATCTGGTAAATTCGATCCGCGACAAGGTGCCTGAGATATCATTGCGCACAACACTGATCTGCGGATATCCCGGCGAAACTGAGCAGGATTTCGGGGAAATGAAGGACTGGGTATCAGAAACCGGGTTTGACCGTCTTGGCTGTTTCACTTATTCTCATGAAGAAAAAACCCATGCCCATCTCTTAAATGATGATGTTCCTGAGGAAACAAAACAGGAGCGCGTAGATACGATCATGGGTATACAGCAGGAGATATCATTCGAAAAGAATGAGAAAAAAGTCGGACTTACCTTTAAAGTACTGGTAGATAAGAAAGAAGGCGACTATTTCACGGGGCGTACCGAATTCGACTCTCCTGAGGTGGACAATGAAGTTTTAATAGATGCCAGCACCGATTATGCAACACCCGGAAGTTTCGTGAACGTGAAAATTGACCGCGCAGAACATTTCGATCTGTATGGACATATTGTGAAATAACAGATACACATAGAGAAGTCAGCAAATTCCTCTAATTTCGTGCTTAATGAACGCAAGCTATATCGATTACAGCGAAACCGGAAGTTTTTCACCGGGCTTAATAAGTTACCTTGAAAACGATCCGAAATTAGATCAATTCAGATCTTTTAAGGCTGATATTGAGGGCTTCCGTGAATTATTAAATACGCAGAAATTCAATATCCAAAGGGAAGTATTAGTTGAGGTTTTGAAAGAACAATATTCAAAACTTCCACATCAGGCATCTGCCACGGTTACAAAAAACATCGAACTGCTTTTAAATAAGGATACCTTCACAGTAACTACCGGTCATCAGCTAAATATTTTCACAGGCCCTCTGTATTTTATATTTAAAATCGTCACAGCTATTAATCTGGCTAAAGAATTAAAGATCAGTTTTCCGCAGAAGGATTTTATACCGGTTTACTGGATGGCAACCGAGGACCATGATTTTGCTGAGATCAATCATACTTATATCGCAGGTAAAAAAATTACATGGGATCTTGAAGCATCCGGAGCTACCGGCAGACTAAATACAAACAGTATTGAGAAAGCATTAAAAGAATACAAAGCAATCTTAGGGATATCTGAAAATGCTCAGCACTTAGGCGAGATAATCACTCATGCATATACCCAAAATAAAAATCTCGCGGACGCCAGCAGATATCTGGTGAATGCATTGTTTGAAGAATACGGATTAGTGATCCTGGATGCTGATGATCAGAGATTAAAAAAACAATTTGCATCTCTGATGTATGATGATATCATTCAACAGAATAGCTTCAAGTATATAAGCCTTTCAAATAAAAAACTGGAAGAAACTGGAATTGAACCCCAGGTCAATCCACGGGAAATCAATTTCTTTTACCTCAAAGATGAATTAAGGGAACGCATCGCTCTGGAAGATGATTCCTACCGGGTACTTAATACTGAGATCCGCTTCACAGAGTATGAGTTAAAGACGGAAATAAATGAACATCCCGAACGGTTTAGCCCGAATGTAGTGATGAGACCTTTATACCAGCAGGTAATCCTACCCAATCTGGCTTATATCGGCGGGGGTGCTGAAGTTATTTACTGGTTACAGTTAAAACAAACTTTTGATCATTATGCTGTTG
>CAYHRC010000145.1:0-6868 GCA_964358565.1 uncultured Sphingobacterium sp.
TGCTCTAAATCATTTCATCAATCATAAGAAGTATGAAAGTTTACCCACTGGAATATAGAATGTAAAAAACAGGGAAAGTTCCGTAGGAAAGGTAAAAAATGATAAGCCGCTCCTATACATCAAGGCCAAAAAGGGTGAGTATATTATTTCTAAAATAAAGTAGAATCCAGACAAATATGCTCTTGAGAAACTTATATTGTGAACGGATAATTAAATCATACAGAATTGCTCCTAATACATAAAAAAACATGAGAATTACTCTTGCTCTATTAATCTTAATATTATGTACTTCCTGTAAAGTCAGAAATCAACAGGCATCTGAAATAAATCGGCATTCTCAAATTATCCCGGAACCTTTAAAGCAAAAGTTTACTGAGGGACGGTTTGTGATATCGTCCAAAACGAAAATAATGGGTAATGCGGCTTTGAAAGAAGTTGGCGATTACTTATCCGAGATCTTAACAGGAGCTACAGGACATCATTTTGATTTTCATTCGCAGAACGGAGCAGCTAAAAAGAATACAATTTTATTGAAGCTCGATACCAGCATTAATGAAGATGAGGGATACAAGCTGTATGTAAGTCCATATAGCATTACAATTTCCGGAAAAAATGAAAAAGGGATATTTTATGGTATTCAAAGTTTAAGGCAATTATTCCCGCCGGAAGCAGGAGGAAATAAGGCAAAAAAGCAGGAACAACTGGCACTAGTCTGTACTGAAATTGAAGATGCGCCCAGGTTTGAGTGGCGGGGAATGATGCTTGATATTTCCCGGCATTTTATCCCCGTAGAGGAGATTAAAAAATTAATCAACTCGATGGCTGCTCATAAATTGAACCGTCTGCATCTTCATCTATCTGACAATTCAGGATGGCGCATCGAGATTAAAGAATATCCCAAACTCACATCAATAGGAGCAATTGGCCAACACTCTGATCCTAAAGCCCCGGCACAATTTTTAACAGAAAAGGAAGCCAGAGAATTGGCAGAGTACGCACGAAGGCATTTTATTACGATCGTTCCTGAAATTGATATGCCAGGTCATAGCGGTGCAATTGTCAGAGCATATCCAGAACTGGATGGTGGTGAAAACACGATAAATGTCGCTTCTGATAAAACAGCGAAGTTTGTTGATATTATTATAAACCGTATCACTGATATTTTTAATACAAAGTATTTCCATTTTGGAAGCGATGAGGTCTTTAAGAACGGGTGGATGACTATTGCTGATACAAAGTTGAAGATGGCAGAAATGGGTTTTAAAGAAACACGTGAACTTGAGGGCTGGTTTGACAGGCGCACAGCTGAAAGTATTTTAGATAAAAATCTTAAAGCTGTGGCCTGGGATGAGGCGTCTGACTTTGGTGTTGACAGTAGAAGCATAGTACAATGGTGGCGCTGTCTTCAGCCAGAAAAGCTGGTTGAAGCACTCAATCGCGGGCATCAGGTGATTATTTCACCAGCAGATTATGTATATTTTGATTACCCATATAACAAACAGGAGTTTGGTGCAAATTGGGAGGGTATGCGTAATGGGGGCAATTCAACAGAGTTAGTTTATAACTGGCAGCCCGTACCCTCTGCCATAAAAGGCCAGTTGACATCGCAGGTTTTAGGTGTTGAAGCCTGCGTATGGACAGAGACTATAATTTCGGAGAAACGTCTTGAATACATGATCTTTCCGCGTTTGTCTGCTTTTGCCGAAGTTGCATGGTCTTCTGAAGAGAATAAAAACTGGAGTAAATTCAGATCAAAGCTTGATGTTCAGGTAAAACGGTTTGAAGCGCAGGGATTAAATTTCAGAAAATTGGATATACCGGATAAAGAAAGGCCGCTTATACAACCAGAGGGCTTTAAGGATAAAAAATAAAGATACCTTGAATCAGGAGCAGGCCAAAAAAATTAATAACTCCAGTAAAAGATTATACTTCTGGAACAGAACGAACTAATTTAAAATAGATAATATCGAAGCCTGGCTAAAAACAGCCGTAAAGCAAATGATAACAACCTGAAATTCATGATTTCTGCCCGTGTTGGTGGATTGTGAAAACTATCTCGTCAAATTTGAGTTAAACTTTGACTGGCTTATCCGTTAACCCATTTTTGTAATTCTCACAATGGTGAAGAATTAAATTTCCTGCGGGTTTGTTAATTTAACTAAACATGGAATATTTCGTAAATAAGGGCTCAATTGTCCGGGAAATATGGGGAAAAGCAGATACTATCCTCTTTATTTTTGCAGGAGCTTCTGCCGAATTTGCTTTGAATAAAAGCGTAGACTGGCTTTATTTTACCGGTAAACTTCCGGCTGATCCGATTGGAAGGTTGTTTTCCACAGTTGCTTATGCCCGTGGAATTGTTTTTTCTCCTTATGAGCCTGCTATTAAAACAATTGATAAAATTACGCTTATCCATAAACAAGTGGAAGAAAAAAGGTCTGCTCAAATACCTGATTGGGCATACCGCGATGTCTTATTTATGCTGATCTATTACTCAATACAATCCTTTGAACTGCTGGAAAGAAAACTGAGCGAAGATGAAAAAGCTGAAACATTTGATGTGTTTTTCCGGGTGGGATTGCAAATGGGGATAAGGGGATTACCCCAAAATTACGAAGCATGGCTGATTATGCGCTCCGAACAATTAAAGGAAGATCTTATATACAGTGATCTGACAATCGATCTGTATAAACAATACCAGAAGCATCTTGGATTTATTAGATATCAGGTGTTAAAACAGGCACAGTTACTTGTCGTTCCTGACAGAGTTAATAAGCTTCTTTCTCTCGGTAAAATCCCTTTTCTATTACCTGTGTTAAAACTTTATAAACTTAGCCGTATCATCAATATGGATGAATTATTAAAGGATGCAATTCTTCCCCCTGAGTATAAAAAAGAGATAAAGGAAATGGATATAAATTCAGCTTAAAACTTAATCCGAAGCCCGCTCTTCATTATCCTTAAAGACCTTTGGATTAGCAGGGCCGCCGGAATTTTTTTCCGCATCCTTTTTCGAACCCTGGATGGAACGTTTTCTTCTCCCTTTTTTGTCCACATCAGTATCCGGCAGTTCATAAGATGGTCTGGAAGCTTCAGATGCCTCAAGCATACGTTCGGTATCCCGCTGATAGTCATAAGCAGCATCGCTTAATTTAGCTTTAACTAATTTAACTTTTTCCTCTCCCTGGCTTCCTTGCTGATCTTCCATACCCTGAAAGTCCTTGTTTTTGTTTTTTGTCATGGCTAAATATATACGTATATAGTATAGTACTGTTTACTTTCCTTTATTGTTTTATAAATTATTTTTTACCCGGATTGACCCTTTAATTTTAGAAATTTGGCCCTATGTATCCGCAAGCAAAAAATAACGGCATGCATTAATATTTTATAATGGAAGCAACCAAAACAAAAATTATATCAGCTAGTTCTGAGAAAAGTGTGGGAGAGAGTACAGTTTGGGCAGATCGGTTAAAAACTTTCCCCGCACTTCAGAATAAGAATTACAGGATCTATTTTTTCGGACAGTTAGTCTCCGTTATTGGTACATGGTTACAGATCGTAGCCCAGGGCTGGCTTGTGCTTCAACTGAGTAATTCCGCTTTTCTTATTGGTCTGGTAGCAGCGTTTGCTACTGTTCCTTCATTACTTTTTTCATTATTTGGAGGTGTTATAGTAGACCGGTTCCCTAAAAAGACGATACTTTTCATTACTCAATCATTAGCAATGATCCTGGCCTTCATTTTGGGTGTATTAACACTAATGGATCTGGCTACCATTCCTGTCATATGTGTCATGGCATTTATGATGGGCACGGTAAATGCAATTGACGGACCTGCAAGACAGGCATTTATATCTCAGCTTGTTACAAAGGAGCAGCTTGCTTCAGCCATCGCTCTTAATTCAGCTATATTTAATGCAGGCAGGATAATAGGACCGGGGCTCGCCGGGATGCTCATTGCTTTAACCGGAAGTGGCGGGGCGTTTATTTTCAATGGCATTAGCTACCTGGCAATTATTATAGCTCTTGCATTTTTAAAGATCACAGAAAATATCTCTCTAAAAAAGCTTAATCCTCTATCAGCGATAAAGGAGGGAATTCTTTATTCCTATTCTCATCCGATTATTAGGGTGCTGCTGCTTTTTACCGGGGTTGTTTCCGTTTTTGGCTGGTCATATACAACCATAATGCCTGTAATAGCAAGAGAAAGCTTTCATCTTGGTGCTGATGGTCTCGGCTATATGTTTTCTGTAACCGGATTAGGATCTTTACTGGCAACCTATCTCGTAGGCGCGCATTCTAAAAGAATTCCCTCTGTTCTGTTCATAATAGGCGGTAACAGCATATTCTGTATCAGCCTTATTCTTTTTGCCTTTAGTAACAACCTGGGGGTAGCCTTATTTCTGTTGTTTTTTACCGGTCTTGGCCTCTTGTCACAAGCAGCTACAATGAATACTATTATTCAGGGTATAGTAAAAAACGAATTCAGAGGAAGAGTAATGAGTCTCTATATACTCATGTTTCTGGGACTGGCACCTCTGGGAAATTTTGAAATAGGATGGCTTACTGAAAATGTTGGTATTTCCATGGCCCTTTCGATCAATGGAGCTATCGTTCTTATTGCGGGTCTGATACTGCTCTTTTACCAGCCAAGTATACAGGATGCATACCGCAGTTATAAAAAATTAAACCCTGATGCGGTTTTGGTTTAAAAAACGCAGGTGCTTGCCCAAAGCAAAGGAGCCCGGAAGTCAGCTTTGAACACGACCGGATTATTTACCAATCCTGTACAATCTTCCTTCGTCCGTGATTGCATATAATGCGCCATCTTTACCCTCAATTACTGCCCTGAACCGTTGATTTTCATTAGCCAGCAATCTTTCTTCTCCAACGACCTTGTTGTTTTCTAAAACAAGCCTGAGGATGTGTTTGCCGCTCAGACTGCCTATAAACAAATTGTTCGTCCATTCAGGTATGATGCTGCTGCTGTAAAAAGTCATTCCACTTGGCGATATGACAGGATCCCAATAATAAATTGGCTGTTCCATTCCTGATTGCTGAGTAATCCCCTGTCCAATTGTTTTACCACTGTATTCAATCCCATAGGTGATCGTAGGCCAGCCGTAATTCTTTCCTGCCTGGATCAGGTTCACTTCATCTCCACCTCTGGGACCGAATTCATCTTCCCACAGGTCGCCTGTTACCGGGTGAATTGCAAGTCCCTGAACATTTCTATGCCCATAGGAATATAGCTCAGGCCTTGCATCCGGTTTATTCAGAAACGGATTGCCGGCTGCAGGAGCGCCATCTTTTGTGATCTTAAGAATCTTGCCGAGCGCAGAATTCAGAGACTGAGCCTGTGGCCTTGTCACCAGGTCAGAACGCTCACCTGTACTGATAAATAAATTGCCAGACTTATCAAAGACTATTCTTGAGCCGTAATGGAGGTCACCGTTATATGCAGGTGTTGCCCGGTAAATGACTACCGCATTCTCGATTTGTTTTTCATCGGCGGATAATTTTCCCTTTGCTATGGCCGTCAGGTTTCCTTCCGGAGTTTTTTCAGAAAAAGTCCAGTAAACCATTCTGTTCTCTGAAAACGCAGGATCAATGGTAACACCTAACAGTCCGCCCTGTCCGCTTGAATTTACTGTGGGTAGTCCGCCAATCGGCCCGCTTAAAGTTCCGGAAGTCGTGGCAATTCTCATTGTTCCTTCTTTCTCTGTAATCAATAGTCTGCCATCGGGAAGGCTGGTGATGCCCCAGGGTCTTTTTAGTTCCTTGCTAAGGATTTTTCCTTCAAATGGGGTCTTGGTTTTTACTCCGGCAATCCTTGTTTGTCCTTTAAAAGCTGATTTATAATCCACGTTTGCGGCGTTTGTTTCAACAGGCGCATAAACTGAATCCCTGGCTTCTGTCTTGGTACTGTTCGAATTATTTGTACTGCAGGCAGTTAAAAGAACTGCGATACATGTAATAAAGGCTGGAAAAATTTTATACATGGCTGATTTTTTAGTATGAACAATTAATTGAAAGAAGTTTAATTTATCCGCAAAAATTGTGCCCTGTTTGAGAAAATACAGATGATTGTTCAGGCTTTATACCATGAACGGGTAGGGTTCAAATTGCCCAAAATGATAGAGAGATAGGGGGCGATAGTCTGCCAGGAAAGGGCAAATTTTTGGTTTACACTGCCTCTGACGATACAATGAATCCCTCTGCATCAAAAAAATCACAAAGAATTAGAAAATAAAGAACTTTTTCTTTTTCTTCCTGCCCTTTTCTGAACTTTTTGAGTCAAAAGTTATTATTCTTGTTTCTTTTTGCCTGGCCCGTTCTCTTGCTATTGTCTCTGTTTTCTTGATACTGTCAAGGTTTAGCACAACATTCTTCATGAAGCTTTCCGGTATGTCCGGATGGATGATTGAAGCCCTTTTACTTACCGGGTTTGTATTAGTAAGCGTGCTGACAACAGGGTTCTTTTTAAAAGTGTGATATCCTGCAAATGCCAGCAGGCTTAGTACACAGAGCAATGAAACAATAAATACCGGAACAGTTAGTCTTATTTCTGAGCTTTGAACTTTTGTTTGTCGCTTTGCAAAATGCTTTTTCAATTTTTCCAGTTCTTCCTCCCTGACAATCAGCATTTGTTGATATTGTTCAATTGTTTGAGGACGGCCTGTCCAGGTCCTGCTGAATTGAGCACGTGGAATACTATTATAATAAATGGCCTCCTTTAACTCAATCCCGTTACGATACCTGTTTTCGGGTCTTTTCTCCAAACATTTGTGCAGCACCTCTATCAGCCACTGGGGAATCAGCATTTCCCGCTCCTTTTTTTCTTCTGACCAACTGTCTGGAAGATGCTGT
>CAYHRC010000146.1:0-6858 GCA_964358565.1 uncultured Sphingobacterium sp.
TCTGTTTAACAGCGATGACGAAACTCTTTTTTTAAAGCAGCTTTTGCTGCTTGTTTACAAATACCGGCCGCCCCAGGTCAACTCCCAATTTTTCGTTGATCTTTTTCACAGTATAGTCTGCTAATACAGGCGTATCCTTCTCATCATGCTGATGCAAAAAGAAATAAACTGATCGCAAACCTTTCGCTTTCCAGTCGCCAATACGTTCCACCCACTCATCAATACGGGTATAATCTGTTGGATGCAAACCATTACCAACAAAACGTATAAATGCTTCTGGTGTGCTAAGTTCCATATGAACGCAATCACGCCTACCGCTGGCATCCGTAATAACGGATCCCTTTTTCAGCTCACGAAGCATCTCAAAAAGTTCTTTTCTTGCTGTAAGATCAGAAAACCAGTCAGGGTGACGGACCTCAACAAATACCTCAAAATCGTGAGGTAATGCCTCCAGGTAATTTTTAAGGATATCAAAATTTTTCGGGCCAAAATTATCGCTCAGCTGTAAAAATGCTGGCCCTAAAGTATTTCCGAACTCAGATATATTCTCCAGATATTGTGAGGTAAGCTCTTCTGCGCCCTTTAATCTCTTTAAATGAGAGATCCCCCGGGTGAATTTAGGGAAGAACTTGAAATCTTTTCTTTCTTTTTCCGCTTTTTCCCTCCAGGTAATGATTTGCTGCTTTTTCGGCATATTATAAAAGACTGCATTCAGCTCAATACTATTGAAATGTTTTACATACTCATCAAGGAAGTTAGCATCTTTAGTTTTTTCGGGATAGATGAGACCGACCCATTCCTTTCTCCCCCATTTTGCACAGCCAATATATATATCCAGCATTTTAACAGGACCTGCTTTCTTTAATACATCCAGGGTAAGCTCGGTATCAGGAGCTAAGGTAAAGTCAATTTCATTTATTAATTGTGGTTCTACACGTCCGAAATCCATAAGAATAAAATTAAAATAACAATATTAATAATAGCTAAGATATTCCTGATATAAAAGGCAATTGCTTAAACTTTTGAAATGAAATAATGTTGTATAACAGAAAAGGGAACCAAATTGGTTCCCTTTTTAAATATGATCGATATCAGATCTATTTTACTGTATCAATGACAGCTTTAAATGCATCCGGATGGTTCATAGCCAAATCAGCTAAAACTTTTCGGTTTAAACCGTTTCCGCTTTTAATTAATTTACCCATTAATACAGAATATGATAGTCCGTGCTGGCGTGCACCGGCGTTAATACGCTGGATCCACAAAGCTCTGAATTCTCTTTTCTTGGTCTTACGGTCACGGTATGCATATTGCAAACCTTTTTCGACTGTGTTTTTAGCAACGGTAAAAACCTTGCTTCTTGATCCCCAGTAGCCTTTGGCTAAATCGAGGACTTTTTTTCTTCTTCTTCTTGACGCTACTGCGTTAACCGAACGTGGCATGTTGTTTTGTGTTTTGGTAAGCGGTGTTCCCCTTTAAGGAAACTTTAAGACCTGATACCTGGTTAAATTAATTTGTTACTTACTTGCCGATACAAAGCATACGTTTCACGTTGCCCAAATCTGCATCAGATACTAAACTTGACTGACCCAGGGCACGCTTACGTTTGTTGCTCATCTTGGTTAAGATGTGGCTTTTAAAAGCGTTGTTTCTTTTAATTTTACCTGTTCCAGTAAGCTTAAAACGCTTTTTAGCACTGGAGCACGTTTTCATTTTTGGCATAACTCTCTATATTTATTATTTATCTATTATTCAATTTGTCTATTTGTCAATGAGCGACTGCCTGATAGACAAATCGACAAATCGACAAATTATTTTTTACCAGCGTGTTTAGGCGCAACTGTTAAAAACATTCTCTTCCCTTCAAGTTTAGGCAATTGTTCTACTTTACCTACATCTTCGAGAGCCTGGGCGAATTTCAGTAATAATATTTCTCCCTGTTCTTTATATACAATTGCACGTCCCTTAAAATGGACATAAGCTCTAACTTTCTCTCCGCCTTCAAGAAAACTGATAGCATGTTTCAGTTTGAACTGGAAATCATGATCGTTGGTATTAGGTCCAAAACGGATCTCTTTAATGACCGTCTGTTTTGCATTGGACTTAATTTCCTTCATTTTCTTCTTCTGCTCATATATAAATTTGTTGTAATCAACAATTTTACATACAGGCGGAACTGCATTCGGGGAAATTTCTACAAGGTCAAGATCCTGTTCGATAGCCATAGCTAAGGCTTCTCTGAAAGGATAAATACCCGTTACCACGTTATCACCAGTTAAACGCACTTCGGGCGCTCTGATCAGATCATTGATCTTATGTTCTGCTTCTTTCTTTTTAAACGGAGGGCGTGGTCCTCTATTAAAGCCTGGTCTTCCTAATGCCAAATTATATTTACTTAAATTGTTATTTCTTTAATTATCTGATTACTAAACTCTTCTATAGTCATAGTTCCTACATCGCCCTCACCATGTTTCCTTACAGAAATCACGCCATCATTCATTTCCTTCTCACCTATTATCAGCATGTAAGGTATCTTTTTCACTTCGGCATCACGGATCTTACGGCCAATTTTCTCGTCTCTGGAGTCAATCAAGCCGCGAATATCGGAATTATTAAGCGATTCTAAAACTTTTTTTGCATAATCCTCATATTTTTCAGAGATCGGGAGCACAATAAATTGTTCAGGAGAAAGCCATAAAGGAAATTCGCCTGCACAATGCTCAATAAGCACCGCAACAAACCTTTCAAGTGATCCGAAAGGAGCCCTGTGTATCATTACAGGACGATGTTTCAGGTTATCACTTCCGGTATATTCCAGCTCAAATCGTTCAGGTAAATTATAATCAACCTGAATAGTACCCAACTGCCATTTTCTGCCCAGCGCATCCTTCACCATAAAGTCAAGCTTTGGTCCGTAAAAGGCGGCCTCTCCCAATTCAACCACAGTCTTCAAACCTTTTTCCGCGGCAGCTTCAATAATTGAAGCTTCTGCCAGCTGCCAGTTCTCATCTGTCCCGATATACTTTGATTTATTTGCAGGATCACGCAATGAGATCTGTGCGGTATAATCGTGGAAGCCTAAGGCCTTGAAAACATATAATACCAGGTCGATAACTTTTTTGAATTCCTCCTTTACCTGATCCGGCCTGCAGAATAAGTGTGCATCATCCTGGGTAAATCCCCGGACACGTGTAAGGCCATGCAGCTCACCACTTTGTTCATAACGGTAAACGGTGCCAAATTCTGCATACCTGACAGGAAGATCTTTATATGAACGTGGTTTTGTTTTATAAATCTCACAGTGGTGCGGACAGTTCATAGGTTTTAAAAAGAACTCCTCCCCTTCCTGTGGCGTCTTGATTGGCTGGAAAGAATCGGCACCATATTTTTCATAATGCCCTGATGTAATATACAGATTCTTATGGCCGATATGAGGTGTTATCACTTGTTCATAACCAGATTTAACCTGTGCTTTTTGAAGAAAATTTACCAGCTTTTCCCTTAAGGCAGTACCTTTGGGTAACCACAATGGGAGTCCCATACCCACTTTTTCAGAAAATGCAAAAAGCTCAAGCTCCTTCCCCAGTTTACGATGATCACGTTTTTTAGCCTCTTCGATCATATGAAGATACTCTGTCAGCTCGCTTTGTTTAGGAAAGGTAACCCCATAAATTCGTGTCAGCTGTTTCCTGCTTTCATCGCCGCGCCAGTATGCACCGGCTACATTCATCAGCTTTACAGCCTTAATAAAGCCTGTGTTCGGTATATGCGGGCCCCTGCACAGATCTGTAAAATTACCCTGTGTATAAAAGGTTATTGTTCCGTCTTCCAGATCCTTGATCAGATCTAGCTTATATTCATCACCTTTTTCTGTAAAATAATTTACAGCATCGGTCTTGGAAACCCCTTTACGTAAAAACCCGGCTTTGCTCCTTGCCAGTTCCATGATCTTATCTTCGATCAGTTTAAAATCATCCGAAGAAAATTCACGGTCACCAAAATCAACATCATAATAAAAACCGGTTTCAATAGCCGGACCAATTCCGAATTTGGTGCCCGGATAAAGACTTTCAAGGGCTTCCGCCATTAAATGCGCAGAAGAATGCCAGAAGGCAGATTTACCCTCGAGGTCATTCCATGTCAGAAGCTTTACTTCTGAATCGGTTTCTATTGGCCTGCCGGCATCCCAAACCTGGCCATTTACCTGTGCTGCTAATACATTGCGGGCTAATCCTTCAGATATCGAAAGAGCGATCTGATAGGCTGTGGTTCCCTGTTCGTACTCACGAACCGAACCATCCGGAAGAGTTATCTTAATCATCTACAAAATGATTTAAAGGTTATAATGAAATAATAAAATAATCACATACAAAGTGATCTTCAATTCAAGGAGCAAAAATAGGATTATTTCAAGGATTTTGCGCTTTTAAAATAGATTTCCCATCAAAATGTAAAAATATAAGTATAAAAGTACTTGTATACTTTTATTATTCTTACATTTGAATTATAAATTAATTATATCAGGATATAAATATGGAAACATTAGAAAACAATTTTATTGATGTCACGCTTATTGAGCCTAAATTAAAGCATCCAACGATCTTTCAGGTATTTGATTCTCTGGCGGGAGGTGAAAGCCTGACCATTCATAATGATCATGACCCTAAACCGGTATACTATCAGTTATTGGGCGAGCGTGGTGATATTTTTACCTGGCAATACCTGGAGCAAGGACCTGAGTGGTGGGATGTTCGTATAACCAAAAAAGGAGAAGAAGATCAGGAGACAATCGGTGAAATTGCCGTGAAGGATCTGCGCAAGGCTGAAGTTTTTAAAAAATACGGTATCGATTTTTGCTGCGGCGGGAAGAAAACAATCGCCCAGGTATGTGCTGAAAAGAATATTGATGCCACTAAAGTTGAAACCGAATTAAGGCAGATAAGTACCGAAAGCAAGGTAAGT
Organism: uncultured Sphingobacterium sp.; assembly: GCA_964358565.1. GTDB lineage: Bacteria > Bacteroidota > Bacteroidia > Sphingobacteriales > Sphingobacteriaceae > Daejeonella. The sequence goes on from CAYHRC010000146.1 coordinate 4,963, forward strand.
AATATTTCATACAGCGATTGGAATATAGATTTTCTGGCTGATTATATTGTTAATACACACCATAGCTATGTTAAAAAATATTTGCCTGAACTAAGTGCATATGCCATAAAAGTTGCACGGGTACATGGCCAACACCATCCGGAGTTATTACCTATCGAAAAGCTGGTTCAGGAAATTAATGAGGAACTTACTGAGCATATGAAACAGGAAGAACAAGTACTGTTTACTTACGTTAAGAGAATTGTTCAGGCAAAAAGCAGCGGTCAGCCTCTGACAAAGGAAGGGAATAATTTAAGTGCCTTGATTCAGGAATTAGAGAAAGAGCACGATTTTGTTGGCAGATGCTTTGATAAAATAAGGACATTGAGTAATGGTTATTCTATTCCTGATGATGCCTGTTCAAGCTATAAACTTTTATACAAAATGCTTCAGGAATTTGAAGATGATCTGCATATTCACATTCATTTAGAAAATAATATCCTTTTTCCTAAAGCAGTGGAAATGGAGAAAAGCTTAGCAGCTTGATTATGAAAACCCAGATATGGAAATGATAGAGGTTTATAGTAACGCGAAGTACAAAGTGCTTAGCGTTACTTTAAATGTTGTTTAGTATTAAATCATGACGACGTATCCAATTCGGTTAAGCAGCTTGATTCACATTTTTAAAACCGATTTATGAAAACTGAAAAATTAGTATTGTTACTGTTCATCTTTTCTTTCTTTGCCTGTAATAACACAGGCGAAACAACAGGAAAAAATGCTGATAGCGCTAAAGTTGAAGAACATGCTAAAGCGGAGGAACATGCTGAAGTGAAATCCGGCTTATCTCTTAATAATGGAGCGAAATGGAAGACGGATGAAAGTACCCGCAATCATGTTCAAAAAGTATCGGCAACTATTGACAGCTTCAATAAAAAATCCAGTCCGGATGTTGCTGAATATCAATTATTTGCATCGGAAATGGAAACCGAAGTAAATGCGCTGATTAAAGATTGCAGGATGACCGGGCCTGACCATGACGCTCTTCATCAATGGCTTCAACCTATTTTAAAATCGGTAAATGATCTGAAAAAGGTTCAGACAATAGAAGAAGGTCAGCACAATGTACAGATGCTTACCGAACAGGTCCAAAAATTCAATATATATTTTAACTGATGCTCATAAATTCACAAACGAAAATAGCTGCTTTAATTAAACATCATCCAGATGCATTAGAAGCTATTATTACTATCAGTCCCGATTTTAAGAAACTGCGTAATCCTATTCTGAGAAAGCTGATGGCTGGAAGGACAAGTATTTCAATGGCATCTAAAATTGCCGGATGCGAGCCTGAGGACTTTTTTGAAAAGCTGAAACCTTTGGGTTTTGAAACTGACAGTTCAGTTCCGGCTGAAGAAGAAGCTGTGGTGCCCCAAAAATCACTCCGGCAATTTGTAAAAGATATTGAAGCAGCACATATTGTACCCCTTGATGTTCGTGCGATGCTCTCCGAAGGCAATGATCCTCTAAAACTTATACAGCAAACAGTGAAGGAATTGCAGCAAGGTCAGGTCTTGAAGATTATCAATACATTTGAGCCCACACCTCTTATCATATTATTAGAAAAGCAGGGTTTTGAAAGTTTTGTTGATGTGGTTGAAAAAGATCAGATAGAGACTTATTTTTATCGGGCCAATCCGGGACAGGCTGTTCAATTGGAGACCAGTGAAGACGAAAAAAACGATTGGAATGAACTCCTGCAACGATATGAGAATAAATTAGAGGAGTTAGACGTGCGTCATTTAGAAATGCCCGGACCGATGATGGCCATTCTTGAAACGCTGGAAAAGATGCCCTCCGACAAAGCTTTATATGTACATCATAAACGTATCCCTGTGTTTCTGTTAAGCGAGCTGA
>CAYHRC010000147.1:0-6838 GCA_964358565.1 uncultured Sphingobacterium sp.
CGCATCTTCTTTTTTGGAGATATCTCCCCGGATAATAGCTCTGTTTGCATCTGTAACTACTTTTTTCCTGAGCTTCCCTCCCTGGAATCATTTTCTTTTGCAGCCAGTAAATAGATCAGGATTGCTGTTCCATCCATGGTTGGCTCATTGGTACTGAAATCGCCTTGATCATCATGGTACACTGCGAGCTTGGATTGAAATTCTGCATATTCATCAGGCTTACTTAATTGAATGCCAATTAGATTTTTAAAAATATTCCCATATACCGGACCATCGACCAGTCCGCCATCCAAAGGGTAATTGTTGAGTACGGTGAACGATGAATGCGGATCTACCGGTGTATCCCCGTGTGCCGGTAAGCCGAATACCATACTTGTTCCCCATGGGTTTAAGCCAAAGAGCCAGTCAAAACTTGCCTGTTCAAGCTGTAAATATGTTTGATCACCACTTAGTTTGCGATATAAATAACATTGAATGGCAAAAGAAGCCGTCAGGTTATTTGAACACCATATAAAAGGAATTCCCCTATAAAAAGCATTATCCTTTGATTTTTGCCAGACTTTTTCTATTCCTTCTTTATAATAGCCAATCAGTTTTGCTTTTTCGTCATTTTCGGATTTTTTAGCGAGTTCGTAATGTCCCATATTATAAAATGGGTACCATTGGTAATGATTGGCAGTATCCGCTCCCATCCATGGTGTTACCTTCTCTTCTGCACTATATTTAATGCCCTGCGACAGGTATTTCTTATCACCTGTAAGCTGATAAATAGCAGCTGCACCCAATTCCATATCATCTACCCAGTTTCCCTCGGCATATATATAAGGAGCTTTTACAGAAGCAGTTTGTGCAAGTCCGGGTTTAGCCAGCCCGAAATTATAAGCAGAGATAGAACGGCCCCGGTAGATATCTGCCAGGAATTTGTCCTTTGAATCATAAACCTGTGATGCCAGAGCAAAGGCGCTGGCAAATTTGCCGGCAATGGAAGAAACTCCGGTTGCATTATTTTTATACTTTCCTAAACCCTGTGGCTCCCCGGTGATAAAATAAACTGGCCGGCCAGTTCCCCTGCCATATCCGTAATCTGCGGAATCGCGGTTAGGTAAACGGAAACCAACATGATCCCGGTCATCAGCGATCTGATTAAACATCCAGTTGTCGCGGGGATGCATTTTTAACAGCCAGTCCAATCCCCACTTCGCTTCATCCAGTACATCCGGCGTTCCATTTTTACCATCCAGACCATTGGTTAAATGTTTGTCACCAAAAACAGCCGGAAAATCCCGATATGCAGCAAGCATGCTATATGTAGCATTGGCCGAAGTAGTTGAATACTGCAGATAATCGGTAGCATCATGCCAGCCCCCTGTGACATCTATAAAGGTCGTATCAGGCATAGGGCCGTAAACTGTATAACCGTCAAGCGGATGACAGGTTGCTTTAAGGAAAGGATTGTACCCGCACCTTTGCTGGCGCATATACTTCAGAGCAAAATCTGCAGCCCCTGTGTAAGCATCATTTCCAATCTTAAATTCGGGAGAACGAACAGATCCGGCCTGCAGATAATAGGTCCCGGGAGTTTTGACTTCAGTAAAATCAAGACGATAGGATGTATTAAATGGCCCATATTGACCAAAATTCTTTCCGGCATTCTTCCTTAATACACGTTTGGATGTTGAGGCATCTATCAGTTCAAACTGTTTGACCTTTTGCCCGGTTTTGGATCCCATGACTGCAATTTTCACAGCAGAATTGGAATACCCCAACTGGTTGATCCGTATCCAGGTTTGAGGCTTATCCTGCGCTGATAATAGTATACTTGATACCAGAAACAGAATTGTCAGGATCGTTTGTTTGAATGTTTTCATGATCACATTTGAACTTTATGCAATATTTTGCAACTTTGCATTCTCAAATATATAAACATAGCATTATAACGCAAATAAAATTTATTGACATTTTACTTCTTCAAAGGCTTTTAACTGCTTCATGCCGATATATTATACTTGCTTTTTAGATTATATTTGATCATATTTCATTAAATTTTATCAAAAAATACACAAATGCTACAGGAAGAAAGGCAAAATTTGATCTTACAAGAGATAAATCTGCACAATAAAGTTCTTTCAAGCGACTTATGTATTTTATTGGATGTTTCTCTCGATACCATCAGGAGAGACCTTGCAGAACTCGAAAAAAACGGAAAGATCATTAAAGTTCATGGGGGTGCATTATCAAAGAACTTTCATCACCCCTTTCAGCAACCAGCAATATATGCCAAAGAAAAAAAGAAAGAAATAGCTAGAAAAGCTGTTGCCCTTATAAAGGATGGCATGTCTATCCTGGCCGGCGGTGGAACGATCATGTTGGAACTTGCAAAAATGATCCCCGAGAATCTAAAAGGAACATTCTTTACTGTTAGCCCGCTGGTTGCCCTTGAAGTAGCTCAGCGCTCAAGCATTGATGTGATCCTTCTGGCTGGCAAGCTGGCACCTAATGCTTATGTGTGCACCGGCTCTACGGTGATAAGCCAGCTCTCTGAAATTCAGGTGGATCTTTGTTTTTTGGGAACAAATGGCATTTCAATTCATGGAGGGGTTACGGATTATGATTGGGAAATTGTGCAGGTAAAGAAGGCTCTGATCAAATCTTCTAAAAAACTTGCCCTGTTAAGTATTGCTGAAAAACTCGATACAAATCATAAATTACAAGTATGTAATCTCAATTCGATCGACTACCTCATCACGGAACTTGCGCCGGATGATCAGAAACTCTCAGGTTATTCGCAGGTTTTAAAAGTAATTTGATAATTCCTCTATCAAACCAAAGAAGAGGTTAAGAGTTTTAAACAATAAAAGCCATATCTTTATGTCAAGCTGTTTATCAGCATCAAATGGAACAAGAAGATACCAAAATGGAAATAACAAAAGATCTAAGGTTTGCAGTCCTCATAGATGCTGATAATGTCCCTTATTCAAACGTGAAACCCATGTTCCAGGAAATAGCAAAATACGGGACACCAACATTTAAAAGGATCTATGCAGACTGGACAAAACCCACTGTTTCGGGTTGGAAAAAGGTTCTCCTTGAAAATGCGATCACACCAATTCAGCAATACAGCTATTCAACAGGTAAAAATGCCAGTGATAGCGCTATGATCATTGATGCCATGGATATATTGTATTCAGGGAAAGTGGACGGTTTTTGTATCGTTTCAAGCGACAGTGATTTCACCAGGCTGGCTACCCGTTTAAGAGAGGCAGGAATGAAGGTCATTGGGATCGGTGAAAAGAAAACCCTTATCCCCTTCATTACAGCCTGTGATAAATTTATTTATATCGAGATCTTAAAGGCTGCTGAACCCGTGACGGATGAGACTAAACAAACTAAGAGATCACAGAAGAAAGGACAAGCCAGTCATGCACCCTTAAACAATATTGATCAGGAATTAATTAAACTGATCAGTGACAGTATTTCTGACCTTGAAGATGAAAATGGCTGGGCATACCTCGGCAATCTGGGCAATTTGATCCTAAAAAAGAAGCCGGACTTTGATTCAAGAAACTATAATTATCCCAAACTCCTCCCCCTCATTAAAAGCCTGAATAAATTCGAATTTGATGAGCGTGTATCAGGCAAAGGCAATATCAAACATGTTTATGTTAAGATAAAATGAGTTCCGGGTTACGAGTTGCGGGTTGAATTCTGATTAAATACACTTCTGCCTCCAGAACTGAATCCCCCACTCCAACTACCACCCTTGTATGCATCCAGAACTCGCAACCCGCAACCCGCAACAGGTAACCCATAACCTTAGTTTTTACCGACAATTTTCCGATATTCACCGATAAGTAATGTAAACTCGCCTAAAATGTGTTTACCATTAGTTAATATGGCCATACTTTTGAATATAATTTAATACCATGCAACATATAAAAAGTTCAAATCAAAAATCAGGTAAGGCATTAGTCGGACTTGTAATACTTGCTATAGGATGTATATTATTGCTTCGAACACTGGATATATTCTTCATACCATCCTGGTTATTAAGCTGGCCCGTTTTTTTGATCATCATCGGATCTTTCATAGGTTCCCGCCAGGGTTTTAATCGTCCTTCTGCTTTTATACCTATGATCATTGGCGTCCTGTTTTTGAGTAACAGGATCCTTCCTGACATGGATCTTTCCAGGTTATTCTGGCCATTTGTAATCATTGGCTTTGGTATCTGGATGATATTGGGACGTAAAAACCATAAGCCTGCTACAGACTGGGAGAAAAGAGTTGATTCCGATACAGGCAGCTTGACAGAGGCAAATGAAAGCCAGCCCAATGCCAGGCCCGGATCATTTGCAGAAGATAAAGTACAATCGGTATCGATATTTGGAGGGGTTAAAAAGAACATTGTATCTAAAAATTTTCAGGGGGGTGAAATAGTTAACTTTTTTGGTGGATCAGAGATCAACCTTATGCAGGCTGACATTCAAGGCCGGGTGCAGCTGGAAGTAGTTCAGGTTTTTGGGGGCACCAAAATTATTGTACCCGCAAACTGGACAGTACATTCAGAAATGGTAGCTATATTCGGAGGCATAGAAGATAAACGTCCGCCTCAGTCTGGTGTAGCCGATAAGATTTTGGTTATCCAGGGCACTTCTATTTTTGGCGGAATCGATATAAAAAGCTTCTAACCGATAATTTGTTTTATGAGACTAGTTGAGAATATTTTCTCGGACTTAATCCCATGGTCAAATTACAGATGAGCAAGCAAGAAACACAATATGAACGGATCTTATCAGAATTCAGGTGTCTCAACAGGAAATTAGTTCGGCCTTATACGGGCCCGCTATATCTAAAAGTAAGGTCGCCCTGGTTGTTGTTCAAGCCCTTGTGGCCTGCATCATATCCCAATCGGCGATCCTTTTCTGGTACGGATTTAATATTCAGACGGCTTTAACCGATAGTTCAGTAAGTATTCTATTGCTTGCAATTGCCTGTTATCTTATAGGAAACAACCTGAGATATTACCGGCCTGAAAAAAACAGGTATCCCTTAATGTTGATGTATTGCTCCATTTTGGCGTCAATATGGCTGCTGGTCAACCATTGGACACTTGATACTTTAATCATAAGCGATCCTCATTATTCAGATTTTTTATATAATTCCCTGCCGGTAAGATTTTTTATTGGCTTGCTTATTATTGGACTGATGGCTATGGTGAGTGTGGTTTGGTATACCCAATTGGATCAGAAAGAATCTGAAAAACGCAAGACTGAAGCAGAAAGACTGGCCCGTGATGCCGAGCTATACAAACTCAGGCAGCAATTACAGCCACATTTTTTGTTTAACAGCTTAAATTCCATTACCGCGTTAATAGGAAGCAGGCCAGAGGAAGCAAGGAAAATGATCCATCAGTTGTCGGATTTTCTTAGAGGAACACTCAAAAAAGAAGATCAGCAACCTGTTTCCTTAATGGAAGAGCTTGAACACCTGCAGCTATATCTTGACATCGAAAAAGTGAGGTTTGGGCATCGCTTATCCACAGAGATCTCATATAGTGAGATCTGCAAAACCAAGGTATTGCCTCCAATGCTTCTTCAGCCTATAGTTGAAAATGCGATCAAGTTTGGCCTCTACGATACAACCGGTGTGGTAACGATCAGCATTTTTGGAGAATGTGTAGATAATGAACTCCATATAACCGTGCAAAACCCCTTCGATCCTGACACAAGCAGGCCGAAACATGGAACCGGTTTTGGACTTAGCGGTGTAAAACGCCGATTATATTTATTATTTGGAAGAACCGATCTATTGGAAACTACATCGTATAGCCATATATTTACAACAACTGTAAAAATTCCTCAGATATAAACATGCGAGTGATTTTAATTGACGACGAGCCACTGGCCCGTTCAGTAGTAAGTGAATATCTGCAGTCATGGCCGCAGATAGAGATCGTTCAGGAATGCAGCGATGGCTTTGAAGGTGTTAAAGCAATTGCACAGCATGAACCTGATCTGATATTCCTGGATATTCAGATGCCTAAGATCAATGGTTTTGAAATGCTCGAACTCATTGATAACCCTCCTCCTGTAATCTTTACAACAGCTTTCGATGAATATGCGATCAAGGCATTTGAAGAACATGCTGTTGATTACCTGCTGAAACCATTTACAAAAGAACGTTTTGACAAAGCTGTTCAAAAATGGATGGATCAGCAACATGCCAATGAACCCAAACAGAATACAAAAAACTTACTGGAAAGCCTTCAGAGCTTTTCACCGAAAAACGAGCGGGTGGTGGTAAAAACCGGCAATAAGATCAAGATCATTCCGGTTAATGACATCATTTTCCTTGCAGCGGATGATGATTATGTTCAAATTCATACCTGTGAAGGATCCTTCCTCAAGAACAGAACTATGGCTTATTTCGAAAAGCTTCTTGGAGAAGGTGATTTCGTGAGGGTACACCGTTCCTACATTGTGAAGATCAATGAGATCACTCGGATCGATCCGTATGAAAAAGAATCACATCTGGCAATTCTTAAATCGGGCGAAAAAATTCCGGTAAGCAAGACGGGTTATCCGAAACTGAGGCAGGTGCTGGGACTGTGAGTAGTTGTTAGGAATTGACATTGAGAATCATGTTACGAGTTACGGGTTACCTGTTCTGGACGCATAGGGGTTGCGGGTTGCCTGTTATGTGTTGCGTGAAACCCACAAACCCACAACCCGCAACTCACAACTCGTAACCGACAACTCGCAACTCACAACCGACAACTCATAACTCACAACTCGCAACTCATAACCCGCAACTCATAACCCGTAACTCAAAAGCACTTTCC
>CAYHRC010000148.1:0-6799 GCA_964358565.1 uncultured Sphingobacterium sp.
TGATCAGTAACTTGTTTTCATTTCAGATTTATTCCACAGCTTGAATGCCTCTAATGCCTCATTGCGGAGAAGCTGCTGAAGACCTACTCTCCGGTTTTTAAAAGGTAAGGCAATTTCATCATAAATGAACTGATCGTCAAAGCCTATATCTGCTGCATCAGCTTTTGTATTTGCATAATATATCCTGTCAATCCTTGCCCAGTATATTGCGCCCAGGCACATGGGGCAGGGTTCGCAACTTGCATATAACACACATCCGGAAAGATCAAATGAACCGATCTTCTTACATGCCATGCGGATGGCTGAAACTTCAGCATGGGCTGTCGGATCCTGAGTTAAAGCAACCTTATTTGCACTTTTGGCAATTATCTTTCCATCCTTTACAATTACAGCACCGAATGGTCCGCCGAGCGCTTTTTTAACATTCTGATTTGAAAGCCGGATTGCAATCCGCATGAACTTTTCATGTTCATTAATTTCTGTCATTTCTCGATATCATTAAAATTTTACGGCCAAATAAAAACCCCGGCAAAGCCAGGGTTCATGATGCTGTTGCCTTTAAAGACAGTACCTTATTTATTCTCTTTTTTATACTCTTCATTCAGTCCGGCAACAACTTCTTTAGTCACGTCGAGGCTTTCGTCAGCATATAACACTGTTGGGTTAGCTTTTGAATAGGTCAAAACCATTTTATAACCTTTGGTCTTTGCGTACTTTTTCAAAAATTCAGAAACTTTGTTATATAATTTTTCATTCTCAACAGCCTCTTCATTTGCAAGCGCATTTCCTGCATTTTGATTGTATGTAGAGAGTTCCTGTTGTTTTCTGGCAAGGCGTTCTTCTGTACTTGCCCGCTGATCGGCGCTTAAGCCTGCAGCACTTTGCTGATATGCAGCAACTTCACGTTGAAAAGCACTTCCTTTTGCTGTCAGATCAGATTGAGCTTTTTTAGATTTTTCCTGAAATTTAGCCTTTACAGATTTAAAATATTCGTAATTATTTAACAGAGAATCTGAATTGACATATACAATGAGCTCTGATTTAGTATCTGAATTTGGCACTGTTCCGGATGTGCTTTTCGGCTGTTCTTTGTTACACGATATCATTACTGCAGTGATCGCTAACCCGAATGTTACTTTAGTTAAGGTAGTCAGTATTTTTTTCATTTTTTAATTAAGAATTTAGACAAATATAAACTTTCAAACCAAGTATCCCAATCATTTAATTTCCGTTCCTGCCCGTATATAAAACAGTCAGGTTATTTTATCCACAATGCTCCATTATCCGGCTAAAATGGTTATTTTTGATACTTGTTGTTAATCTAAAATATGAGCGAAGAAACACAAGACAGATCTAATTATTCAGCGGATAATATACAGGTTTTAGAAGGCCTTGAAGCAGTTCGGAAACGCCCCTCGATGTATATTGGCGATACCGGGTTTAAAGGATTGCATCATCTTGTTTACGAAGTAGTAGATAATTCCATCGATGAAGCTCTTGCCGGATATTGTACAGATATTAATGTTACTATTCATGAGGGCAATTCAATAACAGTTGAAGATAACGGGCGGGGGATACCTACCGCTATGCACACAAAGGAGAAAAAATCTGCCCTTGAAGTGGTTATGACGGTTCTCCATGCCGGTGGTAAATTCGATAAGGATACTTATAAAGTTTCCGGAGGTTTACATGGTGTCGGTGTAAGTTGTGTAAATGCACTCTCAAAACCTCTTAAAGTTGTAGTTCATCGTGATGGAAAGATCTTTACTCAGGAATATGAGTGTGGCAAGCCACTTTTTGATGTAAAAGTTATCGGTGAAAGTGATAAAACAGGTACCATAGTCACTTTTCAGCCGGATCCTGAGATTTTTACACTGACTACAGACTACAAGTTTGATACTATTGCAGCGCGTTTACGTGAGCTGGCTTACCTGAATAAGGGGATTCGTTTATCTCTCTCTGATGAGCGGGAACCTTTAGAAGACGGATCTTTCTTGACTGAACAATTCTATTCTGAAGGCGGCCTGAAAGAATTTGTGAAATACCTGGATGGTATGCGTACTTCTATAATTCCGGAACCTATTTATGTGGAAGGGATTAAACAGGGCATCCCTGTTGAACTGGCGCTGCAATACAATGATACCTATACAGAGAATGTTCACTCTTATGTAAATAATATAAACACTCATGAGGGCGGTACTCATGTGGCTGGTTTTCGCCGGGGCCTGACACGTACTTTGAAATCTTACGCTGAGAAATCGGGGATGCTGAAGAATATGAAGATCGAAATTACAGGTGATGACTTCCGTGAGGGGTTGACCGCTGTAATTTCAGTGAAAGTACAAGAGCCTCAGTTCGAGGGCCAGACCAAAACCAAGTTAGGAAATAACTAGGTAATGGGAGCTGTAGATATTGCAGTAGGTGAGATTCTTGGTAATTATCTTGAAGAAAATCCCAAGGAAGCCAGGATGATCGTGAACAAGGTGATATTGGCAGCTACCGCCCGTGCCGCAGCCCGTAAAGCCCGTGAAATGGTTCAGCGTAAAACGGTAATGGGTGGCTCAGGCTTACCTGGTAAACTTGCCGATTGCGCCAATAATGATCCTGCCGCATGTGAATTATACCTTGTTGAGGGAGATTCTGCAGGTGGAACTGCTAAACAGGGACGCGATCGTAATTTCCAGGCTATCCTTCCCCTAAAGGGAAAGATCCTGAATGTAGAGAAGGCTATGGAGCATAAGATTTACGAAAATGAAGAGATAAAGAATATGTTCACGGCCATGGGGGTGAGTATTGGAACCCCTGATGATGCAAAAGCCCTGAATATGGAAAAATTGCGTTATCACCGGATCATTATTATGACGGATGCTGACGTGGATGGTTCCCACATTACTACTCTTATACTTACATTCTTTTTCCGGTATATGAAAGAGCTGATCGAATTTGGATATATTTATATCGCAGCACCTCCTCTTTATATGGTAAAAAAAGGAAAGGAGTTTCGATATGCATGGACTGACGATCAGCGGGATGCTGCTGTACAGCACTTAAAAGGCACCGGAAAAGAAGAAAGTGTCGGCATACAACGCTATAAAGGTTTAGGCGAAATGAACGCCGAACAATTATGGGATACTACTCTAAATCCGCAGACACGTACTTTAAGAAAAGTAACAATTGAAAATGCTGCTGAATGTGATCATATTTTCTCTATGCTTATGGGTGATGAAGTAGCGCCGCGGCGTGAATTTATTGAGAAGAATGCTAAATATGCGCGGATAGATATATAAATCAGACAATCAACATAAAGCCCTTCAATTTATTTTGAGGGGTTTTTTTGTGCCGGTAAATAACGTAAATATATAACAGCGCTCAATCTTTGCTAGACTGGATTAGAACCTGAAGTTCTTTAACACCATCAAAAATCTTCATATTTGACGTGTTCGGAGGTATTTCACCCAGATTTTCAGCAAATAAAATTATCTCATGTAGCTCTGTGCTTTTATTAAGCCGCAGAGTGTAATTGCTTGTGGTATTTGAAATAAGTAAATTCTTGATGAAGGGCTGCCGGTTATGGTACACGGATATGATATCCCCGTCTTCTCTCAGGTAATCCCTGAGTTGAATTTGAATTAAATTGTCGGCCACATCGATCACTATAGGCCTTGCTAATTTCGTTTTAAGGAATACGTTCGGATCAGCATCATCTAAAAGAATCGTGGTAAGCATATTTGCAGGAATACTTCCCTGATTAGTTTTGTTGAAGCGCTGGAGATGAAACCCTATTACCGTCTTTTGTTTGGTTTATACCTCAGATAGATTGCAGCCGTCTTTTGTTTGTCTGATACGATCATTACACGATGTCTGTTTTCTCCGTCTACAAGAATGAGCTCTGATGTGTTCGGAGGAACCTCGCCCAAATTTTCTGCATACAACAATACTTCATGAAGTTCAATACGGGTGTCGAGGCGAAAATTAAGCAGGGCAGGTCTTTTTGAAATCCAGATGTTTTTTGCCAGTACATTCCGGTTGAGATAAACAGATACGGTATCGTTATCAACTCTCATGTAATCAATAAGCTGAATCTGCAACTCAGGATTATTAATAACAATTTCTGTTACTTTTTTAGGATCTGTCTTAAGGAATGGCTGACTGTAGTCTAAAATCGGAGGAGGATCAGTGAGAGTCATTACGGTCTGAACCTGAATTACTGAATCTCTGTGTTCTTCAAGAAACTTGTCCAGGCCGGAAATAGTCCTTGATAAGATAACCTTTCCGGGTATACAAATTTCACCGGGGTCTTCCTTACTGTAACCGCTCCAGGTGCCTTCGAGATATTCAAAATTATTGTCTTTATGATACCCAAGAGTGAACTCCTTGATACAGGCGACCCATTGCCACGGGACCTTATCTTCCCGAATCCAGCCAAGGCTTTCGTTCAGCCGGATACTGTCTTTATCAATATTTCCATATAAGCCAATTCTTATTCTAACGGAGTCTCCCTCATATGCATAGGAAATTCCCTGGATATTCTTTTTTTGATTCAGATCAAGCTGGAGGTCATAGATCTGGCTGTAACCTCCGGGTTGCTGCGTGATCTTACCCAGCCATTTACCTGACAGATTCTGTGCGGAAAGATTCTGGAAGAAAAAAGACAATAATGAGAATAAGAGCCATTTCATGAGGCTGAAATTTAAATCAAGTTAATGATTTTTAATGGCTTTATCTACAAGCTTTTATCGATAGTTTGAGGTGTAATTTTTTATAATTAATCACGGCATTATGGCCCTGCAAAATATCCCCTCCCAGGACCCCTATAACAGGAGGGAGGTTCAGGCTTTGATATGCATAACTGATAGCAGACAGGTCTAATACTGCTACTTCAAAATTTTTTAATTTAAGTTTTCCGATCTTTAAAAGAGGTAAATGGATGGTATGGCTTTCCATTGTATTTGTTCCCAGGCCAGTAGAAAGTTTATCGGAGATCAGGAGATCACCAGTCTGTACATGATTTTCAACAATAATTTTATCAAAAACAGTTTTTGAAGCACCGGTATCCAGAACAGCATAAAAATTTTGCCCGAAAACAAAAACTTCCACCAAAAGGTGGAAGCCATTGTCCTGTAAATCCAGTAGCTCTAAAGGCAACTTTGTTTTTTTCATATTCATAACCCAGGTTATATCCACCGGGTGCGTATAGAAAGATCAGATAAGATTTGAATCGCGTAATACCTGGTTCATATTTCGTACAGCATCAGCGCTTTTGCTAAATTCTGCCTGTTCAGTATCTGAAAGTTTAAAATCAACAATTTTCTCCCAGCCATTTTTTCCAAGGATGACGGGTACAACCAATGATATATCTTTCTGGCCATATTCCCCATCTAAGGCTACCCCGCATGAAATTAATTTCTTTTGATCGCGTACAATACTTTCAACCATGAATGCAGTTCCGGCTCCGGGGGCATACCAGGCTGAAGTACCTATCAGTTTGGTCAGAGTAGCTCCGCCCACCATAGTTGAAGATACAACTCTGTCCTGCTGTTCTTTGCTTAATAGCTGGGTAACCGGTATGCTGTTCCAGGTGGCATGCTGGATTAGCGGGATCATGGTGGTATCACCATGGCCACCAATAACCACAGCATTTAAATCTGCCGGAGAGCAACCGAGTTCAACGCTTAGATAATATTTAAATCTGGATGAATCTAATGCTCCGCCCATTCCGATAATACGGTTTTTAGGGAGGCCGGAAGTTTTCAGGGTCAGATAATTCATAGTATCCATCGGATTTGAAACAACAATGATGATGGTATCCGGTGAATGTTTAAGTATATTTTCTGTAACGCTCTTTACAATATTTGCATTCGTTCCTATCAGTTCTTCGCGGGTCATTCCAGGTTTACGTGGTAATCCGGATGTAATAACAACAACTTCCGAGCCTGCTGTACTTGCGTAATCATTGGTCACACCTTTTATCTTCGTGTCAAAACCTAATAATGCAGACGTCTGCATCATATCAATAGCTTTACCTTCAGCGAAACCTTCTCTGATATCCAGTAATATCAGTTCTTCTGCTAACTCTTTTCTGGCGATGTTATCAGCACAGGTTGCTCCAACAGCACCGGCACCTACAACTGTAATTTTCATATTATTTATTTTTTTAAGGTGTAATGAAGCAACCTCGTGATTGGATGTGAATTAGATTCTTCACAGGGCCTTTTCATAATTAATTATGATTTAAGAAATGGAGAAATATTTAGCCGAAGATAGAAATTTTCCATCTTTTTTAAGAATACTGCAGTAATTTTTAAGCAAATTAATACAGAGAAAGAATATATCGCGGGTCAGGGAACGGGAACCGGATTCCTTACTGAAAGGTCTCGTCCGCCAACATTGATAACCAGTCCCGCACTAAAGACAGAATTTCCCGCAGTTAGAAATTTCCGGCTTTTCAGACCGAAATTACTGCCGCTTATATATTGGAGCTGAACAGCCTTACTGATAGACATACGTGTAAAAAAAACAGGCTCCAGAAAAATATTATCTTCCTTAAGCTGGGTTATGTCATTACGAACAAATTCATTCATCTGTATATGGCTGATCCGTAGGGCCGTGCCATAATTCAAGGGAAATCTCGCACCAAACAGTTTCAATGACCTTTCCTTTTTAGAACTATAATTTACCTGCAGAAAGGTCTTTTTGAAGCTTAGCACCTGACGGTCCTCCGTTATTATTCCTGCAGAAGTTCTGTCTTTGTAGGTGCGTTCGCTGTTACCGCGGCCAAGTCCTGCGTAGACCTCAAAAA
>CAYHRC010000149.1:0-6795 GCA_964358565.1 uncultured Sphingobacterium sp.
TGGCGATATCCATTTTTGAATCGATCTTGTTTTTAGGATCGATGACATGACCACCTTTCAGCAAAAGATCTATCTCCTGCGCATGAGCGCCAGTTTTTATTGTAATGAGGATTAAAACAAATAGAATAACAGGTATTCTGTTCAAAAAGCCTTGAACTGCTTTAAAACTTAATAAAGCTGGAAGTTTAGATGCTTTAATCCCCATTTTAATAGAGTAATAATATCAATGAATAGAATTATTTTTCTGTATGTAATTATTTAGCATCCCATTGAGGACCACTAATTCCATTCAGATCCCATGCGATCTTTCCTGCACGAATAGTCAATTCAGCTTCCAGCTTCTTTGTTCCATTCAATACCGAACCGCGTGCATCCATAAACCCGAATTTTCCTTCTTTTATACTAAATACCGTTACATCAGCCTCAGTACCTACACTAAGATTGCCGAGCTCAGGATGTTGGATAACATTGGCAGGATTCCAGGTGGAACGTATAATCACATCCTGAACAGATAAGCCCATGTTAAGAAACTTGGACATCACATTAGCCATATCTTTCATTCCTGCATTTCTACTGTTTCTATACAGGTCAGTGCTTATTGTATTAGGCAAAAATCCCTGTTTAATAGAATTTATGGCTGTACTCCATACAAATGCTCCTCCTCCATGACCAACGTCGAAGATCCTGCCGCTTTTCTGGGCCTCAAATATAAATGGCCTAACCTTGTTATTTCCATCAACAACAGATTCACGACCACCGGGCAAAGAGGCAGTAGCTGCTGAACCTGAAAATGTGTGCGTAAAAATATCACCCGGGCGGAAATGCTTCATAAAAAGCTCTTCAATGGACAACTTAGGTGTACTGGAGCCAAAATCTACCATGATTGGCTTTTTTGTTATCCTGCCTGCAGCAATTGCACGATCAACCGGTGTAAAATCATGCCCCTGATAATGATGGGCTTTAATTCCAACTATGATATTGGGGTACTCATTCATGACAAAAGCAGTGGCCACAGGGTTCATATCGGTAGTATCCTGAGCATGGACAGTTCCTAACATCCCGTAACCTGTAATACTGATAAAGGCTAGTACACGTGTCTGGGAGTTATCTATAGTCTGCGTCTTAAAAGTGTGAAAGTTCCTCCAGCCTGATGAGCCCGCATCTACAACGGTTGTTACACCCGAGCGAAAAGTAAAATCATCCGGAGCAATACTTCCGAATCCGTCAGCAATTCCAAAACCGGTATAGCCCGGATCTTGTGTACCGACAAATAAATGGGCATGCATATCAATAAATCCCGGTGATACGTACATGCCAGTGGCATCCACAGTTTTCTTTGCGGTATTTGCGGGTATATTTGCAGCTACACGAACTATCTTACCTCCTGCAATGGCCACATCCATTTTCGAGTCGATATTATTCTTTGGGTCGATGACATGTCCGCCTTTTAATAAGATATCGATCTCCTGAGCTTGTAAAGCTGATTGAGAAATTAAACAAGCGGCAAAAAATAGAATACGTGCATATTCCGAAATCCTTTTAATTACATTTTTATTCATTACGTATTTTTTAAAACAGTTAAAATTCAATATAAATACTTTTCAGTTAAGACGCAAGAGGTGCTCCCGAAGGAACAAATATTGGAGTTTTAGGTGCCGGTTTATTGTCTTTTACAGCTGTAAACTTCGCACTTCGGTATTCTCCCATAAAAATTTCACCCGTTAATTTATCGCCTGAAACAGTTCCTGTGAACGTATAAGTGATCGAATCGCCGATAAGCTTCACAGAGCTGCGAAGCTTGACCTGATCCGCCTCAATGGAACCAACCATATCATTCACTGCAAAGCCCCCCTGATGCGTCCCCTTAATCCAGTTACCCTCTTGTTCAATAAACAATTTGTGCTTTGCCTGGCTGCTATAAAACCTTACATCTACATCCCAGGTGCCGGTGATATTAACCAGAGGGGCCTTCATATCCCTGGATATGGGACTCCTTTTAGCAGTTAATACGTTGTATATCCGGTCTGCAGCGATCTTTTCTTCACCAGCTTGCATACCAATCGTAGTAACGGCTATTCCGTTAATATTAGGGTCATTCCCGCGCCCTCCACCACTAGCCACAGCAATTCTTGGTTTGTTTTTCCCCAACTCCTCAGCCAGATCCACTCCTGTAATATTCAAGACATCAGCATCCCAGGTAATTACCATTTCCGGAGACACATTTGACAGACCTGAACGTGTAGATGGATAGTGAATACGGGTTTTTACGCTTTTTATACCAGATATTTTGTTATTTATGTGATCCAGGTATGAAAGCCACTGCTTCATTACTGCATCATGATCCATTTGCTTCCATGCCTCAACAGCTGCCACCATCCCAAACATTTCGTCGCGGTCAACTTTATTCTCCCTGCATGGACCATGATGAGGAGCGCTTGCCTGCCAGGCAGACATCAATATTTCCTTATTCCCCAGCAAAAGACCTGTAGACTGAGGGCCGCAAATAGCTTTTCCTCCACTCTGAGCTACAATTGTAGCACCCCGTTTCAGATGCACCGGGGGGAAAGTTAGAATTTCATTAGCCGCATCAAACAGTACAGGAATATTTTTGGCTTTAGCAACTTCTGCGACATTCTCCAATGACATAGGGGCTCCTGTCCAGGAATTATCGCCATTTACCATATAAATAAGCGCTGTTTTTGGATTGATAGCATTCTTCAATTCCTCCAGAGTTGATACATTAACCATTGTGACACCAATATTTCTAATCCCATGATCATATGCATTACGAGAGGTTCGTGGAACGATAACCTCTGTTTTTTCAAAGCCCCGCAAATCAGGAATACGTACTAACTTTTCAGGGTCACCTCCAGTTACAACTGCCGCCGTTACGAGCTTTAATCCGCCTGCACAACCTGAAGAAACCAATCCCCATTCAGCACCTGTCAATTCAGCAAGGCGCTGACCTATACCATCCGCCACTTCATCCATTTGGGCGAAATTATGTGATGCTGCTTCCATGGCAGCCTTTGCCTGCGGGCGTTTTATCGAACCGCCAATGATGGTAAAAATACCTCTGCAATTAATTATTGGCTCAATACCATGCGTTCTGTATATATTATTTTTGTCTAAAAATGACTCTAATGTAACCTCAACCGGTCCCACCGGATTGAATGGCGGAGTATGTGACTTTCCGGCAATTGGTGATGCAAATATCGAGTTTAATGGCATAACACTTCCGGCCAGGGGCAGAAGAGATAAGGTCTTAAGAACATTTCTACGTTTCATGTATCATTTTTTTAGTGGAAATAATAATTTAAAGTACCAAAAAGAGAGCTAATCAACCCCCTTCCGTCACTTGCCGGATTACACGCAGCCAGTTTAAACCAAGAATTTTACGAATTCTTTGTTCGGTATATCCAATGTCAAGTAGAGCTTGTGTCATTTGCGGATAATCACTTACGTCTTTGATCTGCCTTGGCAAAGGCGGACCGCCATCAAAGTCCGATCCCAGAGCGATATGATCTTCCCCAACCAGGCGCACTCCATAATCAATAACTCTGGCAAGCTGGTCAACTCCCATCCAGTATTCATCGGGAATTACTCCCTTGAATACGAAAGGTAATTCTTTGGCTACCTGCCGGTCTACTTCTTCTATTGATAAAAGCTCATTTTCTTTTGGAACTGGTGTTTCAGCTAAATTTACCTTGCCTTTAGATTTCAACCAATCCGAATATTTAGGATAATTAAAGCCACTGCCGAATTGAATTCCGACAACTCCACCTTTACTAGCTATCGCTTTCGCTGCTGTGTCGGTGATACATCTCAGATCATTTACAATCCCACGAAAACCACCATGGCTATAAATAATTGGATGACGGCTTGCTGAAGCAGATTGGAGAATGGCTTCATCGGATGCATGAGCAACATTAATCACCATGCCGAGCCGGTTCATTTCGGCAATAATTGAACGGCCATGCTCATTTATCCCACCCCAGCGACGCTCTCCGTAACAGGAATCAATAAAGCCATTTGTTTGATTATGAGCAGTTAGCTGGGCACTCCGCAGACCCAGACGGTAAAGTGCCCGCAAGATATTTAAGTCACCATCCAGATCGAAACCCCCTTCCAGATCCAGGAAAGCTGCCATCTTTCCCCTGCGATTTATTTCCACAATTTCGGATGCTGTTCTGGCCAGTTCAATAACCTTATTGTTTTTTTCGATCTGATCTAAAGCCAGCTCCACAACACGAAAAGTATTTTTAACTTCCAGCCTTCCGGGATAATACTCCTCCGGAGTATACACAGAGAAAAACATGGCATCAAGTCCTCCTTCAATAGCCCTTGGTAAATCGACATGCCCATCCGGATAACGGCTCCCTATATCAAACCCTTGTAAGAGTTGTCTGGTCATCATATGGATGTGACCATCCATAACGAAGGCATTACTATGTAAAGAAGGATCTTTTGAATGACTAAAATCTGGTATTAAAAAAGATTCACGGCCACCAATAAGAGTACCTCCAAAATATTTTAATGGAGACAAATCTACTATTGGCAGTAGCGCTAAGCTTTTAATCACATCCCTGCGTTTCACGTATCTATTGTTTAATAAAACTTAGTATAGATCAAATTTTACAGTTTATGAAACCAGTTTTCCAATAAGGTCCATAACTGAATTTATACAGCTTAAAATTTTCTAATAAGAGATGCTATGAATAATAATCATAGCATCTCTCAATTTAAATCTGGCTTAAAAAATGTCGCAATTGCATGCGAATACTACCAGCCCGGATTTTGTGTTAGTTTTGGATTGATATCTAATTCCAATTGAGGAATCGGGAATAGACTATGTTTGGCAGTGTATCCCATACTTCCCAACTCTTGAACTGCTAAACCCCATCTTCTCAGGTCATTAAACCTGTGAAATTCAAACATAAGCTCTGCCTGCCTCTCCTTTACTATGGCATTAAACATGGTTTGCTTGGTTCCTGTGTCGGCAGCAGTAAGCAATGGCATATTCACTGATGGGCGACTACGGACTTTATTTACAGCATCACGTGCTTCAGTAAGCTTATTCAACTCATTGGCAGCTTCAGCATACATCAGTAATACGTCAGCATAACGAATAAGCGGATAATTGATACCATTACTATTAACATACATAATAGGCCACATTCCTTTTTTTACTGCATAACCTGTTGCAGACCATACCGGATTAAATGTAGCCAGTGCGGCACTTACATTAGGGGCAAAGGTATCTCCCGACTTAAAGATTGACATACTCCGACGCGGGTCAGCAGGATCAAATGCATCAAATGCTCTTTTTGTTGCCAGGGCGGAACCAGTAGCACCATTCACTGCCGGAAGGAAACTTCCATTTCTACCGTTCGCACCGCTACCACCTACATCTGCAAACTGAACCTCAAAAATAGATTCCTTATTATTTTCGAAACTGCGATGCCATACCTCCTGAAAATTATCCATCAGAGAGTAGGTACCAGAGCTTATGACAAGATTAAAGTATTGCTCTGCCTTTACATAATCCTTATTGTAAAGATAAAACTTACCCAGTAATGCCCGGGCCGCTCCTTTTGTTGCTCTTCCCAGATTGTTGCCGGAAAAAGAAACCGGTAAACCTGCTTCGGCATCCAGAAGATCCTTTACAATAACTGCATTAACATCGGCAACCGGACTTCTGGCAATCAATGAAGCATCAGTATCAGGTAATGGTTGAGTAACCAAAGGCACAGCTCCAAACAGATTTACAAGGGTAAAATAATTTAATGCCCTTAGAAATTTAGCCTCTCCTAAATACTGATTTTTTAAAGCATCAGCCATAGTGATTCCAGGAATATTAGCTATTGCTAAGTTTGATCTGTATACCCCTTCATACAGACCTCGCCATGTATCATGTATTTGATTTAAAGCCGGGAAATATGTAAAATTATTGTACTCTAATGGGACAGTATTTGAAAGTAATACTTCCCCTGCAGGTACATCATGTATCCGCTGAAGGTTTATACTCCATGCTGACTGAAGCGAAACATAAATCGCATTAACTCCCAACTGAGCACGCTCTGCTGAATTATAAAATCCGTCTTCTGTCAGTGAATCAGGCGGTGACTTCTCTAAAAACTCTTTATCACAACCACTAAATAATAACAATACTATAAAGGTCGTTATTACTGCTTTTAGCTTTTTCATTTCTTTATATTTTTAATTTCTTAATGAAATAATTATCAGGATAATCAGAAGTTCCCAAAACCTTAAAAGGTTAAATTAACTCCAAATGAATACACACTAGGAATCGGTGTTGATCCAGTATCTACGCCAAACCCAAGCGGACTCATCGAATCGTCATTAAATCCTACACCTCCAAGAGTATCTGCATTGTAATTGGGATATTTCGTTATGGTGAATAAATTCTGACCATTGAAATATACTCTTACATTCCTGGCACCAACTCTTTTGATTAAACTCTGAGGAAGCGTATATCCAAGCTGAAAATTCTGCATTCTAAGAAAATCTGCGTTTAAAACATAATTGGATTGACCACGGTTATTCTGATTCGTATCACCACGTACAGCTCTCGGTAATCTATTAGAGGTGCCTGGTCCTTTCCAGCGATTGAGTACTGTGGTCTTATTATTCCACTCACCCTGCATAGTCTCCAGATAAACTCCCTGCCCATCATACAATTGTTTTCCGCTTGTTCCATAAAAACTCATGTTCATGTCGAACCCTTTGTATTACGCATCTGCGGAAAAACCATAATCAAAATCAGGCCATTGA
>CAYHRC010000150.1:0-6790 GCA_964358565.1 uncultured Sphingobacterium sp.
CATTAATGCATTTAGGAATTAATTAAAAAGTATGAATAACTTAATTCCTAAAATTATTTGTTTTTCCCATCTCAGATGGGATTTTGTTTATCAGAGACCCCAGCATCTAATGGCCGCATTTGCAAAAACCTTGAATGTCTATTTTGTTGAGGAGCCAGTCTATGACAGCACGGGCGATGCATACATTTCATTTTCAAGACGTCAGGACAATCTCTGGATAGGCGTACCGCATCTGCCGGCCGGACTTAGCAAAGCTGATTCAAATCAAATAATGGATGAGCTGATTGATAAGTTCCTTGTTAAGGAAGATCTCTCTAAATTTATTTTCTGGTATTATACTCCGATGGCTCTTCTATATACAGAACTTTATCATCCCCGTTTAACAGTATATGATTGTATGGATGAGCTGTCACTCTTTAAAAATGCCCCACGGGAGTTCAAGCTTCTTGAACGAAAACTACTCCAAAAAGCAGATCTTTTATTTACAGGAGGAGTTTCCTTGTACAAAGCCAAAAAGGATCAAAATACTAATATTCATATGAACATAACCTATGCTCAGGTGTTGTATAAGAACATTTAATTAGAAAAACATGCCAGAAAAACATCAAAAGGGCCAGGGCGGACAAGGTCAAAGCCAGGACAAGGAAAAAAACATGGGTCAGCAAAGAAGGAGTTCAGGTTCTAAAAGTGGATCTGCTTCTAAATCGTCAGGTTCTTCTAAAACAGGTAAGAAATAATACTTAGTCTGATTGTGGAATTAATTTATAAAAATTTAAATTATGGCAAATTCAAGTAAAACATCATCCAACATGCCAAATGCACACCTTCACGAACTTTTCGTCGATGAATTAAGAGATATAATGAGTGGGGAGAAACAGCTCCTGAAAGGTCTTAAAAAAATGGCATCCAAAGTAAGCAATGAACACTTAAAAGTTGCTTTTGAAGAGCATTACATTCAAACAGAAGAACAAATAGAAAGATTGAAAAAAACTTTTCAATCAATTGGTCTTTCTCCAAGAGCAAAGAAATGTAAAGCTATGGAAGGCCTTATTGAGGAAGCAGAGGAAATTATGGATAGCTTCGAGCATGGTCCTGTTCTTGATGCAGCTATGATTGCAGCTGCTCAAAAAATAGAACATTACGAGATAGCAAGCTATGGTTGTCTGGTTACATATGCTAAACTTATGGAGCATACAGAGGCTGAAAAATTATTAAGCGAAACCCTTGCAGAAGAAAAAGAAACCGATGTAAGATTAACAGAAATTGCAATGGCTGAGGTAAATATTGCAGCCTATTGATTTTTGTGATGTGATTTGAGTTTCAAGATCCTCCCGGAACCTAATTAAAAACTCAATGGATCGTACCCTTTCTTTCTCCCCGAATGTAAAACCTAATATGTACCGGTTGCAACGGAGGTCTTTTCCAGTTTAATCTATTGTGGTCATCACAGATATAATGCTTATAGGATAGGTTGTTTCATTTTCAGGATCAGTATCCATACCCAGCGGCGCGATTCATTTGGTTTAGCGGATAATTACCTGTTTGATTCAGCAGGTACCCGTTTGAAGCAAAGTTCAGGGGCTGAAACCTGCATGAGCTTGCCGCTCTCAAACTGAAATGAGAAAAGCTCATGCAATCCCGCACATGCGGGACTTAAAAAACAATTATATTCTAATGAAACAGCTAATCCTATTACTTACAGTTGGTGCAGGCAGCATTTGCCTCTTTGATTCATGCAAACCTGAACGTAAGTTAATGAGTAACCAGGAATTCATTACAATAGCATCAAGCAACAATAATTTAGAAATGATGGCGGCTGAGCAGGCGATAGCTAAGGGAAAGAATGTATATAAACAGTATGCTCCCGGAACTTGAACAGCATCTGAAACAGGCTATGTCATTACGTTCAGCCGTACTTAAGAAATCCCTGCCCAAACATTATGAAGATTTAGAGCCAGGCATACCTTTCTTTGATAGAGTTAATTGAGAAAAATAATTCATTCAGATCATTGAATTTAATTTTAATGCATTGTTTGGTGCATAGGTATTAATATCATTGTTAAAATAAATGAAGGCTTCTTTAAGATTTGAATGGCTCCTGATCTCATCTGCAAGCTTCCGGAGCTGTGCATCAGTATAATCAGATGCATAAAGCTGACCCTCTCCGTGCATCCTGTGATATAATAGCGGAGTATTACAAATTATTTCCTTTGGTAGTACCGGATGGCTCATACCACAAAAAGTAATGTTATGTTTTCCCAGCTCCTGATATACATGTTCAGTCCACCAGCTGGCGTGCCGGAACTCCACCACATTAATTGAATACCTGTCAAGACTGCTTATTATTCTTTCAAGTCTTTCTTCTGAGTAAGAGAAGGAAGGGGGTAACTGAAATAAAACACAAGCGAGCTTTTCCCGCAAACCCTCATTAATTACCTGATAGAAATCTGAAATCAGGTCAGAAGTATTCAAAAATTTCTTATAATGGGTAATTATACGGGGTGCTTTTACAGCAAATCTGAATGTTTCCGGACTTTGTTCAAACCAGTTTTGTAAAAATGAAAGCTGTGGAAACCGGTAAAAGGTTACATTGAGTTCAAGAGTTTTGAAGTAAGTACAATAATAATTAAACCAATTCTTCTGAGGCAGATCAGCAGGATAGAATGTGCCCTTCCAGTGTTTATAATGGAATCCTGAACATCCGATAAACCAATCTATCATCTTTGCCAGTTCTGGAATTTTCTACGGATCATTTGGATGTCCTAAGTCAACAAAGAAATTATTGTTTTGTTCATGGGCGCCGGAGAGAGGATATGGCTTTGAGGTATGCTTTATTTGGAATTGCTCTCGTTCGGGATTGCGAGGGATATTCTCAAGGATAAAGAATGGTGTGAGCCGTAGCTGCCAGCGCAATGCAAACAATTTAAAAGAACCTAAAGATTTATAAATTCCCCCGGGCCCAATTGAAAAGTTTGATTGGTCTTAGCCAATTCAAGGTTAAAGAAAAAAATCGAACCTTTACCGCTTTCACTTTCTGCCCATATATTAACATCATGACCATGGATGATTTCTGCACATAGATATAAACCTATGCCAAATCCGGCTATGTTTTCTGTATGATTGCTTGTTACCCTGTAGTAGCGCTCAAACAGCCTGTTAATATCTTTTGATTTAATGCCCATACCCTCATCTTTTACACTTATTTGTACCATATCATCCCTTAGTTTACATTCAACTTCAATTCGATGACCTTTTGGTGAATACTTAATAGCATTACTTAGCAAATTAGTAAGGACATAACCTATCTTATCACGGTCTGCATGTACGGTACAAAAATCAAAATGTCCAATGCTGATATCATGGCTCGGGGCATTGGTTTCGGCAATTATCTCCTCAACCAAATCATTTAATGCAAAGTCCTGTTTATTCAGATAAATTTTGCTTGATTCAAGGTGTGATACTCCCAGAAAACCGTGAATCATGGTACTCATTTTATTGACTTGCTTTATCAACTTTTCTAATGTAGACACAGCGAAAGAATCATCCTGCTGCTTAGCTTTGCCCTGTAATATCTGCGCATGGGCTTTCAGGGAAGTCAGGGGTGTTTTCAGTTCATGACTAACCATCCCCAGAAAATCATTCATCCGCTGTTCATCCTGCTTTTTATCAGTGATTTCGAGTACTGAACCGATAAAACGCTGTGGTTCATCTTGTTCATTAAAAAAAACTTTTCCTTTTGCCCTTACCCAACGCAGCTTGTTGTCTTCCAAACCCACTGTACGATATTCTAAATCATGATCGCCCTTACTGATGCTTTTAACATATAAATTGTTAAAGACCTTTGCAACCCTTTCCCTATCTTCTTCATGAAGCGCCGGGAAAAAATCTTTTTCATAAGTTACGGTCCGGTTATGGAATATGCCGAATAAGGCCCGGCAACGTTCATCCCATTCCACGGTTCCTTTTACGATATCCACATCAAAAGTGCCCAATTGCGCCGCTTCCTTTGATAAATGCAACTTTTCATAAGCTTCTTCCAATTCTTTCCTGCCGACAACCAATTCCGTTACATCTGTAGCAACGATCATGATACGGCCTGAAACATCATTATTGATTTTTATGGGTTGGCAAATAAAATTAAAGTAGCACTCCTTTAACTGCCCATGCTGTTCCAATACTGCTTTTTCTTCATAACCATAAAAGGACTGGCCTGAAGTACGTACTTCATCAACTATGTCTAAAAGTTTCTGGCCCTGAAGTGCCGGCAATACATCCGATAAAGGCTTGTTCAATATATCGTTTGTTTGTCCTAAGAGAGATAATATAATATCATTTGCTGACTCAATTAAAAAGTCCCTGTCTCTCAATATTGCAATGGCAACAGGGGCTTGCTGGATGATCTGTTGTAACCTGTCCTTACTTATTTTATTCGCAGTCCGGGATATGACCCGTTTATTTGCTTCTGAAACCTGGGTTAAGTTTGTAGAAAGAGTTATAGCTGTAATCTCCATACAATGGATGTAATCAGCATCAATGCGCTTACGTGGACTAATACCCATGATCAGGGTGCCAAAAGCCGCTGTTCGTTCCGAATGAAAGAGAGGAAGAACATATGCTTTCTCTACTGGTACGTGCCAATAAGGGCATGTGATTTCAACAATCTTATCACTCAGATTATCTATTGTTTGTGCATGTCCTTCAGAAAATACTTCACGAATAATTGGACTTTTTATAAACAGTCTTATGATCTCTTTATTAAATGGGATCCCTGTACTTCCAGCGTATTTTAACTTTCCGGTAATCCCATCGGCTATTAATATAACCGCAAATGGAACATCGCAAGGATTCTTTTGCAATTCAACCGTGAAATGAGCACATACCTGAGCCTGAGTTCTCAGCCCCGTTTTATTAAAAGCGATATTTCGTAATGTTTGCTGCCTTCTTAAGGTTTGAACGTACCTGGTGGTTTCTGTGCAGACACCGAGCAATCCCTCTATCCCGGAGCTTTTGCCCCTGACGGGGCTGTAACTGAATGTAAAGAACGCTTCATCTAAATGACCATCCCGATAAACAGACATCAATTTATCTTCAAGATAAACGGATTTCCCGGTTTCAAACACCTGGCTAATTAATGGATGAAGTGATGGCCATACTTCTTTCCAGCTTATTTCTGCTCTTTGCCCCAAAGGGCTGGGATGTTTCATTTTAGCTGTTTTACCTAAAATCTTCAGGTAAGCATCATTATACAACTCTATCAGTTTTTTTCCCCAAAGTAAGAACATGGGAAACTGGGAATCTAATAATAAGTTAACAGTTAAAACCAGATTTTCAGGCCAGGTTTCCAGAGGGCCCAGGGATGTTTCAGCCCAATTGAAAGCACGTATTCTGTCAGCCATTTCTCCGCTCGCCTGTATGGGCTGATTTAAATACTTTGTTTCTGCTAACATTGCAGGAGATTTCAATGAAATAAAAAGCTATAGATTTAAATATACATTATTTTCAATTTCTTAATAAATGATTTACATCACTAATGCGACGTTTATATTACTCACATCTTTCAGCAATATATTCTGTTTTTTTTTGCAAACGGGCCGGATTGTCCAATGTCCGGTTTAATTATGATGTCGTTTGAATCCAGGCAAAAATTTACTTACTCCAAAGCCGATCATCCATGTGTCATAGGTCTTCTTCACATCGTATGTTACAGTGCTTACCAATTCCCAGTTTTTCGGTAATTCCCAGCCATATTCCAAACCTGAACGAAATACCATGAGGTTTTTTTCCTTGCTGAATTCAGGGCCAATTCCTCCGATAAAACTGATATGCTCCCATGGCTTATAAAGCAACACTGGAACCATGGCTATGGGGTATTCGCGTTCAAGAATATCATATTCATCATTACCAAGATGCTCTTCAATCAGATAATTTTCCAGAACCACGTCAGAATGTACTCCAAATGCCAGGTGATTAGAAAACCAATAATCAGCATCCAATGCATAGGCCGCTGCAGAAATTCCACTATCACCACCCTGCAGCATGGCTTTCTTTATATGAGCATGGCCCTGGCTGACGATAATCCGGAACATTCCACTTTTGGATTCCCCCGCTAAAGGGTGTTCCTTTTCCTGGCCATAAGCAATACTCAGTATTAGCATATTGGCCAATAAAACTCTAAAAAAAACAGTCATGATTTAATTGGTTTAGCTTCTCTCAAAGCTAAGCTATAGGCTCATTATAAAACTGACGATAGTCACACTTGTACCTGATGACTATCATTTAAAAAATATCTATTTGCCGTTTCTTTGAACAGGCAAATCAATTAAGGCAAAATAAAACATACAGGCGCCGGAAAATGTTGATATTGGGAACGTCCATTTTCAATTCCACCCTTAAAGGACACTGCAACGAAGAAATGAATAATTATCAATCAGCTGTTGAACAACTCATCAGGCTGGCAGGGATTCAGATTAATGGTAATAACGCATCTGATATATGTGTTCATGATGACCGTTTTTACCTCGGGGTTTTACGCGGCGGTTCCTTAGGTCTGGGTGAGGCGTATATGGAAGGCTGGTGGGATGCGGAACATAACGACATTGTCAGCTGTGTAGGACCGATGCTCTGCAACGATCTGGCAAAAGCAATCCGCGTCTCCCCGTCCCTCCTGCTCTCCGCCGTCGCAACGCGCATTCTGGCAAACGGCTCGCGGAGCCTCAGCAAAGCAAATATCCAGCAACACTACGATGTTGGCAACGACCTGTACGAAACGATGCTCGGCAGAACGATGGCA
>CAYHRC010000151.1:0-6782 GCA_964358565.1 uncultured Sphingobacterium sp.
TTAATATATGGGTCCAATTTGCAATTCAGAACCAAGGACTTAACAATAGGATTGACAACATACCGGACCCATTTTAATTTGCCCATTGCACCAGGAAACTTACTTTATCAACGTTTTGAATTCAGCGGAAGTTCATTAACAAACCTTGGCTTAAACTACAGTTATGCTTTAAAGAATACTTTCTTTTTCGGCGAGGTTGGCCATAGTCTATCTGCTGGCAGTGCATATATTAATGCCTTAATGAGCAGTCTTTCCCGGCAGGTTTCAGTCATTTTGCTGCACAGGAGTTACGCCAGGAATTATCACTCCTTCTTTAATCAGGCGGTCTCTGAATCGACCGGTGCAGTAAATGAAAAGGGCTTTTATGCAGGTTTGACAATGAAATTTGATCCAAAATGGGAGCTAATAACATATTCCGATTTGTTCAGGTTTCCATGGCTTAAATTCAGGGTTGATGCACCATCAAGTGGTTATGAATTATTTGGACAGTTAAGTTATAATCCAAATAAGCGCTTTAAGATGAGTGCACGGTATAAACAGCAGTCAAAAGAAGAAAATAATGATCAATTAAATTCTCCCGGCTCTTTGGAATCTGTAGATAAGCAAAACTATCGCCTTGAGATAAATTATAAGATTGGGGATGCTTTTATGCTCAGGTACCGGGCAGAAATAGCGCAGTATAAAAAAGATCCCTCAAAATCAGAGTTTGGTTTTCTTAGCTACCAGGATGTAATCTACGACCCGCTAAACTCGAAGTTATCAGGCAACATTCGCTTTGCGATTTTTGATATGCAAGGATTTAATTCGAGAATATATGCTTATGAAAATGATGTACTATATTCATATTCAGTACCCGCATATCAGGGAAGGGGTTTAAGATATTATCTTAATGCAAGATATAATATCAGCCGGGGTCTTGACTTGTGGCTTCGTTATGCCATAATAAGTTATTCCAATCCGCCCGGATTGAATACAGGCTCTGAGAAGGCAGGCAGGGCAGACATCAGGTTTCAGTTACGCTACCGGTTTAATCATGTTTTATAAAGGGGAAGTGCCCTTTGTACGATTGCTTATCCCTTTGATCATTGGCATTTACCTGGGATGTTACTTTGCTCATGCCTCACTTCTTAAATGGGCGCTCATCCTTGGCTTGATTTTACCCGCTGCTTTTGCCTGTCTCTTGTACTGGTATAAGATTTATTCACTTTACAGAGCAAGCTGGCTTTTTGGTTTAATCATCCATTCGTATATTCTGTTTGCTGGCTATAGCTTAACAGGATATGCCACAGGAAAATTTGATGACCGGCATTTTAGTTTTCAGAAGGCAGATGCTTTTGTTTTACAAATCCGGTCGGAACCTAAATCATCAAACGGGATCATCAGGTTTGAATCGGAGGCTTTAAGATATTATTTCAAAAAAGAAACCGGCCTCGCCACCGGTAAATTACTTCTTACAATAAAGGTCGATTCTGTAAAGTCGCCTTCTTTAAATTATGGTGATATTCTATTAATTCCGGCTTTTTATAATGAAGTTGAACCACCCTACAACCCCGGTGAATTTGATTATAAAGCTTTCCTGGCAAATCATCAGATATATCACCAGGCTTTTCTCAACCCGCTGCAGTATATTATTCTTAAGCGTGATGCGGGAAATCCCATTATTACATTTGCTTTAAGACTTCGTAAGCAATTCGTAAAGAAGTTTTACAGGTATCTGCCCAATTCTGAATCTGCGGCCTTTGCTTCCACGCTTATCTTAGGTTATCGCGCTGATCTGAGTAAGGAACTCATAGAAGCCTATTCCAAAACAGGTACCATGCATGTGCTTTCAGTGTCCGGGATGCATGTAGGAATTGTTTTTCTTGTATTAACAGCTGTTCTCAAGCCTATGGACAAAAATAAAAAGTTAAGACTGATACGGGCCTTTCTTATTGTTTTGGTTATTTGGTTTTACTCTTTACTTACCGGATTTTCGGCCCCGGTGTGTCGGTCAGCACTTATGCTTAGTTTTGTGGTATTTGGGAAAGCATTAAACAAAAGTCAAAACACGTATAATCTGATCGCAATATCTGCCTTTTTTCTTCTGTTATACAACCCATTTTACCTTGCTGATGCGGGATTTCAGTTATCCTATCTTGCTGTTACCGGTTTAGTTTATTTTCATCCGAAAATTTATCATGCTATTTTAATCAGGAATAAAATACTTGACCAGGCCTGGAGCTACTGTGCTCTGTCTGTAGCAGCTCAGTTAGCTACGTTCCCCATCAGTTTATATTATTTTCACCAGTTTCCGGTCTATTTTCTGATAAGCAATCTGTTTATTGTTTTACCGGTGACTATCATCATGTATGCCGGAATTGTTTTTTTGATTATTCCCTGCAGCATCGTTATTCAGTATCTCGGAAGCTTCCTTAACTGGCTGATCAGGCATACCAATGACTTTCTTTATTATATTGAAAATCTGCCTTTTGCAAGCCTGGGTGGAATATGGATCAGTACTTTTCAATTTCTTATGATCTATCTGATCATGGCCTCTTTTATTTTAATCATTTCTTTCAAAATCAGGAAGCTTTTATTGCCAGTATCAGTCTTATTATGTGTTTTAATGGTAAGTTTTGCTTTCAAAACATGGCTTGATTTCAAGCGCCATGAAATAATTTTTTTTAGCATCAGGAAGCAATCTGCAATTGCTTATGTATATCGTGGTGAAAGTTTATTGGTGGCAGATGTTGATCCTTCAGATAAACTATTCTCATTTTCAATCAGACCGGTATTAGGCAAAAGAGGTAATAACAAGCTGAAATTCTTCCATAATCGAAAATCGTTTAGCGGAGACTCTTACAAAGGGGATACTAATTTTTTACAGTTCGCTAATTTCAGGATACTCAGGTGGACAAGCGATTTTGATAATCTTATATTTAAAGAAAGATTAAAGGTTAATGCGATATTAATAAGCGGAAACCCAAAGAGTAAGCTAAGAGATATTCAAACTTCTGTTGACTTTAGCAGGATTTTTATTGACGGCACAAATCCGGATTACAAAATAGAAGCGTGGAAAACTGAAGCCGGGAAAATGAATATTGCATGTTATGTTTTAAAGAAAAATCCGGCTTATATAATCAAGCTTTAGTATTTTGATTTAATTTTGATTAAATCCCCTCATATGGAAAAAATTACTCTGTTATGCCTGCCGAAGAAAGGAGTACAAAGAATCAATGGAATTAGTTGAGTATAAATTATTTGACCGGGCGGCCTCTATAACTATAAATCGCCCTGAAAAACGAAATGCCTTAAATCCAGAACTGGTTTCAGCCCTTACTGAGGCCATTTTCAAGGCCAAAAATGATGATCAGGCTAAAGTTATCATTTTAAAGGCCTCTGGTGAGGTTTTCAGCGCAGGTGCAGACCTGGAATACCTTCAGCAGCTGCAAAATAATTCTGATCACGAGAATTTAAATGACACCAGGGCTCTGAAAGATCTTTTCTATGCCATATATACCTCTCCTAAAATAGTTATAGCACAGGTAGAGGGGCATGCAATTGCCGGTGGTTGTGGTCTGGCCTCAGTATGTGATATCATATTCTCTGTGCCGGAAGCAAAATTTGGGTATACTGAAGTAAAAATTGGTTTTATACCCGCTCTGGTAGCTTGTTTCTTATTACGTAAACTAGGAGAAGGAAGGTGCAAAGAATTATTGCTGAGCGGCGAATTAATAGATGCATCAACTGCTGAAAGGTACGGTCTGATCAATTTTGTTGTAGCCAAAGCTGAGATTTCGGAGAAGGTAAATTCCTATGCTCAAAAAATTATCCGGTCTGCTTCAGGTCAGTCCATAGCATTAACTAAGGATCTCCTCATCCAGTCACAGGATCTTACCCTTGAGCAAAGTTTGGAAGAAGCTGTAAAATTAAATGTACAAACCCGGGCCTCAGCCGATTGCAAAAAAGGAGTGATGGCTTTTTTAAACAAGGAAAAATTTGAATGGTAATTCAAACAGGATTGATTTAAATAGGTTTGCAATTATATGACCCCTGAAATGCCAGCCAAGGAAAAAAAAACATACGAAGTATTTCTGATCGGGGATACAGGGAACATTAACCGGCATAACCCTGATCCGGTTCTTGAGACAATGAAATGCCATTTTGATGAATCTCAGCATTCAGCTGTAGTTTTTCTTGGAGATAATATTTACCCGCGTGGCTTACCACCTTTAGGTAATATTTTAAGGAAGGATGCTGAAAATGCGCTTATTGCCCATAAGCAGGCGTTAAAAGATTATCATGGCAAAGTGATTTTTCTTTCGGGAAACCATGACTGGAATAATGGACGTTATGGCGGATATGAATATATCATCCGCCAGGAGAAATATCTTGAAAAGTTATTTGATAAAAATGTGATGCTGCCATCAAATGGCTGTCCCGGTCCTGCAGAAATAAACGTCAATCCACATGTTACCCTTATCATAATTAATACCCAATGGTGGCTCCAGCCGGGTTTCAGGCCAATTGGCGCCCAATGTGGCTGCCGGGTATCCTCAGAGGAAGATTTTTTTCAGCAACTTACAAGTATTCTTGAAGAGAACAAGCACAAACGTGTGATCATTGCTGGACATGCTCCTGTTTACAGTTATGCCATTCATGGTGGCCGGTATAAATTTCGCCATCACCTTTTTCCATTTACCATCTATCATAAAAGGGCCTACTTTCCACTACCATTAATAGGATCATTATTGCCTATTTACAGAAAATATTTTGGAGCAAAAGAAGATATTGCTCATCCTCGGTACCGGCATCTTCGGAAAAAATTGATTGAAATCTTTAAAGAACATCCGGGGATCATATATGCATCCGGACATGAGCATAATCTCCAGCATATAACCAAAGATCAAAATCATTATATCATAAGCGGAGCCGGTTCAAAACTTAAATATGTGCTTAGGGAGGGTAAAAACCTTAAGTTCGGAATGAAGGCTAAGGGATTTTTTAAAATCCGGTTTGAAAATGATGGTTCGGCTGTTATATCAGCCTGGGTAGTTGATCGGCACTCAGAAAAAGGAATTATGGTTTATGAGCACCAACTAACTTAGACGTTTGGCGGAGTTAAAACTATCAGAGCTTTGGGAAGGATCTTTAAATTTATTTCTTTTACTTTTCCTATAACTTCACCGTCAATTTGAAGCGTCGTTCTTCTGCTGCTGCTCACTATTGCTTTTTTACAGCTTATTATTTCGACATAATCTGATGTGTGTAACCTATTACGAAACATCTTCCATGCAATAGAAAGAAGTTTTATATTGGGGAAGGGTTTTACTATCACCAGCTCAAATTTTCCGTCATCCAGGATTCCATGAGGATTTATAACCGCGCCGGTTCCATATTTTGATGCGTTTGCAAAAGTTATAGACACGCCCTTTCTGCGAATGCTGATATTATCATAAATAATATTGAAATGATAATGTTTCAGCAGGAACATTTCCCCGAAAAGATGTTTTGCATAGGTCAGGATGCCTCTTTTTTTATCGCTCTCAAACCTTTTGACAATGCGTGCATTTAAACCAACATCAGCCAGGTGAATACATATTTTTTCGTTTATCTGCAAAAGATCAATGCTTCTTTGGGTACCTGTCATTAGCATTTCCAGGGCGGTATCTATGCGGGTGCCTATATTCAGCTCCTTAGCCATTCCATTTGCCGAGCCACAGGGAATAATTGAAAGTGCAATTTTCGTATTGACCAGGATGCCAGCGATCAGGCTGACCGTTCCATCACCTCCTGCTGCAGCAACTATATCAGGCTTATATTCTTTAACTGCAGAACGGATCAATTCTTCATCGTTCCCGCTCATCGTGTAGATCTGAAAATCAAAATCAGAAGTTTCTGCCTGAGCAGCTATTAAATGCTTTAAATTCTTTTCAGCTCCACTGCCTGCTTTTTTATTTATTACGAAAAGTATTTTTCGTTTGCCAGGGGAAAGTGTGTGTGTGTCATTTACCTGATCCATATTTTCAGAGCTGTTCCTTAACTTCCAGAAGGAACTGCTTCAGACGCTCTAACGAATCAATGACTTTTTGGTTTTCTTTTATTTCTCCTTTGTTGTTCAGGAGATGATCTTTGGCTCCATGTAAAGTGAAGCCTCTTTCTTTTACAAGATTGAAGATGATCTTCAGATTCTCAACATCCTCCGGGGTGAAAAGACGATTTCCCTTTTTATTCTTTTTAGGCTGAAGGATATCAAACTCACGTTCATAAAAACGGATCTGGGATGCATTAACATCAAACATCCGGGTTACTTCACCCATTGTATAATATAGTTTATTTATATCCCGATCTTTGTATGGCATACCATTCGTTTTAGAGGTGTAAAAATACTATTAATTGAATGTAAGAGCGCATAGCTTAAACTCAATAATCTCAATTTTCCGCACTACAAATCCATATCTGTATTATATTTGCAGAATAGCTAATCAGGATGACCACCAAAGAGATAAGACAAGGTTTTTTAGATTTTTTTGCCGCTAAAGGGCATCATATAGTGCCATCAGCACCTATTGTTGTAAAAAATGATCCAACACTGATGTTCACCAATGCCGGAATGAATCAGTTCAAAGATCTTTTCCTTGGACAGGCTGCTATTAAATATTCA
Organism: uncultured Sphingobacterium sp.; assembly: GCA_964358565.1. GTDB lineage: Bacteria > Bacteroidota > Bacteroidia > Sphingobacteriales > Sphingobacteriaceae > Daejeonella. The sequence continues at coordinate 6,644 of CAYHRC010000151.1, forward strand.
AGAGTAGCTGATACACAGCGTTGCTTACGTGTTTCCGGTAAACATAATGACCTTGAGGAAGTTGGAATAGATACCTATCACCATACTATGTTCGAAATGCTGGGTAACTGGAGTTTTGGCGATCCTGCCAATCCTGAAG
>CAYHRC010000152.1:0-6753 GCA_964358565.1 uncultured Sphingobacterium sp.
AGGTTTGTGATTCTGAATTAAGCGGAATGTACCTGGGTATTGGAACAATAAAAGATGGCAAAATGGCCCAAACTTTTATTGATGCAGGTGCTGATTATATAATTTGTCCCGGATTGGTGGAAAGTGTTGCCGAAGTCGCAGATAAACATGATCTTCTTTGGGTGCCGGGATGTATGACCCCAAGTGAAATCATTAAAGCTGAAACGCTTGGAGCTAAAATGGTCAAGTTATTCCCTGGAAATATTCTTGGACCGGGATTTATGTCTGCAATCAAGGAGTTGTTTCCAAATCTTTTGTTTATGCCAACCGGTGGAGTGGAGCTTGACAGGGGGAATATTGAAGGCTGGTTTAAAGCCGGAGTTTGTGCGGTAGGAATGGGAAGTAAACTGGTAAGTAAAGATGTTATGGAGAATAAGAAATACAGCGAACTTCAGGCTTCTACTAAGGAAGCTTTGGAAATAATCAATTCTCTCAGGAAGTAAATTTCTGATATTATAATTTGAAAATGCCGGGCGCTTCGTCCGGCATTTTATGTTCTTTTAAGACTTCTCCATTTTCCGGGAGCCTTTCCAGGCTTGTTTTAAGGCCTGATTCCCCGGTCTTAAGTTTATAAAACATTTATTTTAGCGAATCACGTATCTTAGTAAATAATATCTGGATATTTTGTGGGCTTATCAACATATTGCAGGAATGGGCAAGCAAGTAGTTAATTATTTTTTCCTGCTTCTTGCTCTTAATTTGATGAGCGTTCACATCCTCAAAGCACAGGGTACATCAAATGAGGGTACTGAATTCTGGGCTGTTTTTCCAAGTCATGTTGCTGCTAATCTAAAAGGTGTAAGGCCGCTTGCCAATTATTCTATCTTCATTACTGGCAAACAGGCCTCCTCTGGTATTGTAACAGTTGGAACTTTTCAAAAAAGGTTTGATCTGCTTCAGGCTAATACTGTTATAGAGATTCAGGTACCGCGCAATGATGCCTATATCAATGATTTAGAATCCAACAAGGTACTTTCCAACCGGGCTATTAAAGTTCAGGTGGATCCGGGAAAACCTAAAGTTGTAGTTTACGGTCATATTTTCGCAGGTGCACGTTCTGCTGCTTCGCTTATCCTCCCTAAAGAAGCACTTGGCCAGAAATATTTTAGTATGAACTTTCCAACGGGTAATCCAAGAGATGGGGGACAAAATCATATTGTAATAGTTGCCAATGAATCAGCTACAAAAGTTTTTTTGCGTAAGAATGGACTCGAGTTGGTTCCAGGCGGTGTGATGTTAAATAATCCGGGAGATATATATGAATACCTTTCCGATATAGATCTGACGGGAACCAATGTGTTTGTTGACCCGGAAACATCCGGATGCAAGACATTTGCCTTGTTTTCAGGCAGCACAAATTCCAGTATAATGCTGCCAGGGGGATGCATAGGTAATCCATCATCCGATCCTCTCTATCAGCAAAATTACCCGGTTGAAAGCTGGGGTAATACCTATGGCTTTATACCATTCAGCTCAAAAAGTCCTTCCGGAGCTCCTGTGCGAACCAACGGAAATTATGTACGTATCCTTGCTAAAGATAATAATACACAGGTACAGTACAACGGAAACCTGGTAGCTACCCTTAAGGCGGGGGAATTCTATCAAACGCCTAACCCGGTAAATGAACCTGCTTATATTACTTCAAACAATCTGATCGCGGTAGCTCAGTATTCTCTGACACAAATTTGTGCAGGTGGAGGCTTTAGTGACCCTGATATGGTTATATTAAATCCGGTAGAATATAATATAAAAAATATAACTGTTTATTCGTCAAACAGAGAAAACATCAGTGAACAGTATGTAAATATTTTAATCAAAACATCTGCTGCATCAAGTTTTAAAGTGAACGGTACCATTCCAAAAGGAACCTTTACCCCCCTTAAAGGTGCCCCATCCTTTTCCTATCTGCAGCTTAACTTAAATCAATACTCAAGCAGGAATTTTAATTTATCAGCTGCTGAGGGTTTTAACGCAATCGCCTATGGTTTTGGCGATGTAGAATCCTATTCATACTCGGCGGGAACTAACCTGGCTTCCAGCCAGATTGCTGCTGCAATAAATCCGGTGACACAGGAAGAAATAAGCAATTCCTGCACAAATGAAGATTTCAGGGTCAAGTTAACTCTCACTTCACCTGCCTCTGATCTATCATGGCAGCTGGATCAAAATGGTCCATTTGTGGACCAGACGATCCTCACACCGGATACTGTCATTCGTAATGGGAAAATCCTTTATCAATATTACTTCCCGCGTTCCGTATCGTATCAAAGTTCTGGTCAGAAGGCCATTAAGGTTATTGCCCGCTATTCAACTCTAGCGGGCTGTAAACTCAATGAACAGGAGATAGGTCTTATGTTCAATGTATATGATCCGCCTGTAGCAAAATTTACAAGTTCCAGCAATTTCTGTTTAAAAGAGCAAATCCAGTTTGCCGATCAAAGTTTAGCTAATGGGAATCCTATTACTTCCTGGCTTTGGGATTTTGGTGATACAAAAACATCAACTGAACAGAATCCTAAACATATCTACGAGAAGCCGGGCCTGTATACGGTTAGTCTCAAGGTGAGGAACCAAACCAGTTGTGAAACCAAAGATTACAAAATAGAGTTAAACATTAAAGCCCTGCCACTTGCAAATTTCTCGCTTTCTAAACCCGAATGTGATAATCCTAATATCGTTTTTACAGATCTTTCCACTTCAGCTGAAGGGAAGATAATCAAATGGAACTGGGATTTTGGAGATGGCAAATCAGCAGAAAAAATGGATGGAGCGCCTTTCAACTACCGATATAATGCTGGGGGCACTTACAAGGTAACTTTAAAGGTAAGCAGCGAATCAGGCTGTGAAAGTATCGTTGCTTTTCAGCAATTTAGTGTTTCTACCCCCTTTTTAGAGGCAGGGCCTGATGCGGTTATTCTTAAAGGTGGTTCGCTGCCTCTTGAAATTCAGGCAAGCGGCACAAATTTAAAGTATAAATGGAGTCCTTCAACAGGTCTTGATCGTGATGACATAAAGAATCCGCAGGCTTCACCAACAGAGGATACAAAATATACCATTACAATTACTTCGGAGGAAGGCTGCATCCTAAGCGATGAAATATTGGTCAGAGTTGTAGAAAAGCCGATAATTCCTAATACATTCACTCCAAATGGAGATAGCGTGAATGATTTATGGGTGATCAGATATCTTGATAGTTATCCTGATGTAACTGTAAATATATTTAACAGATTTGGTGTTAAAGTTTATAGTTCCATTGGTTACATTCAACCCTGGAATGGTATTTTAAATGGAGAGGGTCTTCCTGTAGGCACTTATTACTATGTAATTGATCCTAAAATGGCAATACCGCTTTTTTCCGGATGGGTGACGATTTTGCGCTGATAGTAAAAATATATGTAGAAGAAACAAAAAAGGTAAATTCATGGATTTATCACTATATTATTGTCCGAAAAATTTGTATTGATGTCTGTCAGGTTATGAAAGTTATTTGAGTATTAAATTCATGTTTTAAATCAAATGACCGATAATTATATTGAAGCAAAAGTAAAGAAATACTGTTTATTAGTTGACATCACAGGGGGTTGAAATCAGACAAGAAATAATAATTTTGAACTTCTGAGTACCCTCCTGTCTGTTTCCGGATATAGTTGAAATCAGACAAGAAATAATAATTTTGATGAAAAGAGTTGCAGTTTTTCTTCTCATGATGAGTTTTTGCCATATTGTTGCGGCACAGCAAAGGCCTCAGTATACACAATACATTTTCAATAATTTCATACTTAATCCCGCTATTTCAGGTATTGAAAATTATATTGATATCAAAGCAGGCTATCGCAGTCAGTGGCAGGGGTTGGAAGGGGCGCCCCTCACTTCGTATATTTCAGTGCATGCTCCTTTAGGTAGAAAATTTTTGTATGGCACATCTACCACTGTTCCGGAGGGCGGCGGTACAAATCCGAATAGCCGGAGTTATCTTCAAAATTACATGGCTTCAGAACCTCACCATGGTATTGGTTTTCATATGGTCTCCGATAAAGCTGGTCCCATTTCCAGGACCGATATCAATCTGACTTATGCATACCACCTCGGGATTACAGAAAAGATCAATGTCTCGGTAGGCGTAGCAGGTGGAGTTTCTAAGATTTATCTTGACCGTTCGAAGATCACTCTTGAAAATCCGGTAGATCAGGCCATCGGAACAGGAAATTATGACCAGCTTAAACCTGATCTCAGTGCCGGAATATGGCTTTACGGTCCAAAATATTTTGCAGGCTTTACAGCACAGCAGCTTCTGAAAAGTCCACTTGGTTTCAGTGATGATGAAACTTATGACCAGGGAAAAAAGGTTCCCCACCTGTTTGTTACAGCTGGTTATAAAGTTTATTTGGGAGATGATTTTGCCGCAATTCCTTCGGCTATGGTGAAGATCGTTTCGCCGGTCCCCGCATCTGTAGATCTGAATTTAAAAGTAGCTTACAAGGACCGGTTTTGGGTTGGAGGCAGCTTCCGGAAGGATGATGCTTTTGCCGCTATGGCAGGCTTCAACGTCGGATCTTTTCTCAATCTTGGTTATTCATACGATTTTACAACTTCTGATCTGAATACAGTGAGTAACGGATCGCATGAAGTGGTGCTGGGAATATTTCTCAATAACAGGTATAAAGTCACCTGTCCTCAGAGATTCTGGTAGTGATTCAGCAATTTGTAGAAGCCTGACACAACCATCTGAACGGTTATAGTTCTTTCCTTAACCTTGCAACAGGAATATTCATTGCTTCCCTGTACTTAGCGACCGTTCTTCTGGCAATATTGTATCCCTTTTCTTTTAAGATTTCAGTCAGTTTTTCATCAGCAAGCGGACGGCGTTTATCTTCCTTGCCAATACACTCTTCCAGGATCTTTTTGACTTCTTTGTTTGAAACTTCTTCACCGCTATCCATTTGGATTGCTTCAGAGAAAAAAGATTTCAGTAAAAAAGTTCCAAATTCTGTCTGAACATATTTCGAATTAGCAACCCTTGACACAGTTGAGATATCCATTCCAATACGGTCGGCGATATCTTTCAATATCATCGGTCTTAAATTCTTGTCATCGCCGGTCAGGAAATACTCATACTGGTAATTCATGATGGAATTCATTGTTTTGAGCAAGGTTTGCTGGCGCTGTTTGATCGCATCTATGAACCATTTGGCTGAATCGAGCTTTTGTTTCACAAATTGAACCGCTTCCTTCAGCTTTTTATCCTTCTGCGATGTTTTATCGTAATGCTCGAACATTTCCTGGTAAGAACGGCTGACACGGAGTTCCGGAGCATTCTTTGAGTTTAAAGTGAGGAACAATATGCCGTCATTATTACTGATATGGAAATCAGGTATTATCTGCAATTGCTTTGTAGTAACAGCATTCGAGTCGCCCGGTTTTGGGTTCAGTTTCAATATTTCATTAATTACATCTTTGAGTTCCTCTGAATCCATATTCAAGGAGCGCTCAAGCTTATCGTAGTGTTTTTTCGTGAACTCGTCAAGGTAATCCTCAACCACTTTCATTGCTTTTAATACAATTGGGGTTTGATCACGTTTCCTTAGCTGGATCAGCAGGCATTCCTGAAGATCCCTGGCGCCAACTCCTGCCGGGTCAAAGGATTGAATTACTTTGAGCATTTCAAGCACTTCTTCTTCTTCAGCGAATACATTTTGTGAAAAGGCAAGATCATCTACTAAGGAACCGATAGGACGACGCAGATAGCCGTCATCATCGAGACTTCCTATAATTTGTTGTCCAATTCTGAAATCTTTGTCTGACAGGGGTACAAGATCAAGCTGTGCCTGCAGGCTTTCAAAAAATGAACTCTGGATAGCGATGGGTATTTCTTTTCGATCGTCCTCATCATCACCGTTCTGTTCATACTTGGAGCCATAATCATTCATATTATCGTCCTGTAAATAATCATCTACATTGAACTCATCCACACTTTCCTGACTTTCTTCTGAATTGAAATTATCCTCATCAGGATCCCTGTCCGGGTATTCTTCAGCTGGCTCATTCATATTTGCTAAGCTCAGATCTTCCAATGCCGGGTTTTCTTCTAACTCCTCTTTGATTCTGGTGTCAAGGGATACAGTAGGCACCTGCAAAAGCTTGATGAACTGAATTTGCTGAGGAGAAAGTTTTTGTAAAAGCTTTTGTTGAAGGTTTTGTCTTAACATTTCATGATTTATGGGGTAAAATTACATAATAATGGTGGCATGCAAATAGATCGTTGAAAATATCCGCTCGCTGCTAGAACCAAAGCACATCGTTTATGTTTGATTATTAATGTATTTTAAGTTAATTTAGTTTTAATTAAATTATTAAACTCTATCCTCATGGCCTTTATTAAAGAGTTCAAGGAATTTATATCCAAAGGAAATGTAATTGATCTGGCAGTTGGTGTTATTATTGGAGCTGCTTTTGGGAAGATTATTACCTCTTTTGTCGATGATATCATTATGCCGCCCGTTGGTTATGTTATGGGTGGAGTTGATTTTGCAGATAAGAAATGGTTGCTCGTGCCTGCTGATGTGGCCAATAAAGTGGAGGAAGTTGCTGTGCGTTACGGTAATTTCATAAATACGCTGATTCAATTTTTGATTGTCGCACTATGTATTTTTGCTTTTATAAAAGCCATTAATACGCTGAAACGTAAAGAAGAAACTAAAGAGGCAGTAGCTGCTG
>CAYHRC010000153.1:0-6739 GCA_964358565.1 uncultured Sphingobacterium sp.
ACACTTAGCATTACTTTTACGATTAACAATGAAAAAACGGTTTTTCAGATAATGAAGGTTATGATGCTGATGATATTCAAAAGGAGGATTATTAAATCTAATATCCTCATTTACTGAACTATCGATGACCAAAACACTAATAGTTATTGCAGGTCCGACGGCTATTGGTAAAACAGCATTAGCTATACAACTGGCTAATTATTTTAATACAGAAATTGTATCAGCTGATTCCAGACAATTCTATAAAGAGATGGAAATTGGCACAGCAAAGCCATCGGAGACAGAACTTGCCGCTGCAAAACACCATTTTATCAACTCTCATTCCATCACGGATAATGTAAGTGTTGGAGATTATGAGAAAGAGGCAATTCAATTAATCGAAAAGCTTTTTAAGAACCATGATCAGGTAATTTTAGCCGGTGGCTCGGGATTATTTATCCATGCAATCTGCAATGGCTTTGATGAACTTCCATCAGCTTCACAAGAAACCAGAAATAGGCTGAATAATTTATTAAAAACAAGCGGAATTAAACCCCTGCAGGATAAATTAAAAGAGGCAGATCCGGTTTATTTTGCTGAGGTAGATCTTAATAACCCGCAACGGCTTATAAGAGCACTTGAAGTTTATGAAACTACGGGTAAGGCATTTTCTGCCTATCGCACACAATCAATAAAAAACCGGCCTTTTAACATCATTAAAATCGGGCTCAATACCGAACGTTCCAATTTGTATAATCATATTAATGAACGTGTAGATAAAATGGTTGAAAACGGGCTTATGGAAGAAGTGGAAAGTTTAAAACCTTTCCGAAATCTGAATGCCTTAAATACTGTCGGATACTCAGAGATCCTTCAGTATCTGGATGGAAAATACTCGCGCGAAGAAGCCATAGACAAGATCAAACAAAATACAAGACGATTTGCTAAAAGACAGATCACATGGTTCAATAAATCAGAGGATATTAAATGGTTTGAACCGGGACAATTTGATCTGATTATTGATTATATTAATTCCCGTCTCCAATATCCTGAGCACGTGGAGCAAAATAATTAAAGAATAAGATCAGGAAAGAAAGAGTACTGACTATTTGCAGCATTACCACAAGTTTCCCATTATCGCTTATTGGATGCAAATCGCCATATCCAACTGTCGCACCGGTAATAAGACTGAAATATAAAGCATCAAGCCAGCTTGCAACCGGACGATTAAGAAAATTTCCTGCTGCATAGATAACTGCAAAGCCAGCTATAACTTCAATAAAATTAAAAAATAATAGTATCAATGATCTGTTATGAGTTTTGTACTGATTATGTTCCGGAAGGAATATCTTATTGAAAACATAAACAAAAGTCTCTATTAACAGATATATATTCAGGAAATACAGCCAACTGTGACCCCATAAGCTGTAATAAAGGATTACGAACGGAAAAATGGTCTTAAATACCACATATAATTCACCTGTAATTTCCCTCTGATGGTTAGAAGAGTTCTTGCTCAAATATTCAAAATAAATTCCCGGAAAGAATATTTTAGATGTGACAAGAAATAAACGAAAAACTCTCTCAATTCCAAAATCGTAGTAATGTGAACTTTCCCATACATTCCTGATCTTATGAAAATGAGGCACATGCTTTGCATGTCTTGGCTTTGCCGGATCCTGAGTTCCGTAGATGAATTTTATAAGCTGACTTTTCACTTCAAGCCTGAGCAGTTGGACCACCAAAATTCATTGGAAAACCAGGAGGCTCCTCATTGATCTTTATTCTTCCATTCAGAGTTTCAAATTTTTCAAGATTTTCTTCCAGTGCCCGCAGGAATCGTTTGGCATGTTCTGGTGTTAGAATGATCCTCGATTTCACCCTCGCCTTTGGCACACCTGGCATAACGCGTATAAAGTCCATAACAAATTCAGTATTGGAATGTGTTATTACTGCCAGATTTGAATAGGTCCCTTCTGCAACTTCCTCAGAAAGCTCGATATTTAACTGATTTTCGTTATTTTGCTCTTCCATTTAGTAAAATTATGAATTCCACCCGCAAATAAGCTAAATTTTAAATAACAAAAAAAGTCCTTCCATAACGGAAGGACTTTCGATTCCTATAAATGCCGGATTAAGCTTCTACTTCTTCCTGTTTTGAGGCCATCAGTTTGTCGTACTCTTCCTGAGAACCAACAATGATACGCTCGTATTGACGTAAACCTGTTCCTGAAGGAATAAGGTGACCAACGATCACATTCTCTTTCAGACCTAAAAGATTATCGCGCTTACCGCTTATTGCTGCTTCATTCAATACCTTGGTAGTTTCCTGGAAGGAAGCTGCCGAGATGAATGATTTAGTACCTAATGATGCCCGGGTAATACCCTGCAGCATTTGACTTGAAGTAGCTGCAATAGCATCACGGGTTTCAACCAGTTTCATATCCTTACGTTTAAGAACCGAATTCTCGTCTCTTAATTTACGTACGGAAATGATCTGCCCTGCTTTCAGGTTTGCTGATTCTCCCGGATCAGTTACAACTCTTTTATCATAGATCTCATCATTTTCTAATTGGAAATCCCAACGGTCAACCAATTCTTTCTCCAGGAAACGTGTATCACCAGCATCTTCAATCATTACTTTCTGCATCATTTGGTGTACGATCGTTTCAAAGTGCTTATCATTGATCTTCACACCCTGTAAACGGTAAACTTCCTGGATACCATTTACCAGATATTCCTGAACTGCTGCAGGACCTTTGATTGAAAGGATATCAGCAGGTGAAATAGATCCGTCAGATAATGGCATACCAGCTTTCACAAAGTCATTATCCTGTACAAGGATGTGTTTTGACAATGGGACAAGGTATTTTTTGATCTGTCCGTCTTTAGATTCGATAGACATTTCGCGATTACCACGCTTAACGCCTGCTAAGGTTACAACACCATCTATCTCAGTTACAACTGCAGGATTGGATGGGTTACGAGCCTCAAACAATTCAGTTACACGAGGTAAACCACCTGTAATATCCCTGGTTTTTCCAGTTGAACGCGGAATCTTGGCAATGATCTGCCCCATCTTTACGTTCTCATGTTCTTCCACAGCAATGTGTGCACCTACCGGGATGTTGTATCCTTTTAAACCATTACCTTTTTTATCCGCAACACGGATAACCGGATTTTTGGTCTTATCACGTGTATCGATGACAACTTTTTCTCTGTGCCCGGTTTGCTCATCAGATTCTTCACGGAAGGTAATACCTTCAATGATTGCCTCAAATTCAGCTTTACCCTGGAACTCAGAGATGATAACCGCATTGTATGGATCCCAGCTACATATTTTGTCGCCTTTTGATATCTTATCGCCATCCTTAACATACAGAAACGCTCCGTAAGGGATATTGTTAGCCATGATCATTTTGTTTGTTCCCGGCTCAACGATACGGAATTCTCCCGAACGTCCTAAAACAACTTCAAGCGTTCCTTCTTCTGTTTCGTGACTGACGGTCCTGACATTCTCGAATTCGATCACACCATCAAATTTGGCATTGATCTGAGATTCTGCAGCAATGTTAGATGCAGTACCCCCCACGTGGAATGTACGTAAGGTTAACTGTGTACCTGGCTCACCAATGGACTGTGCAGCAATTACACCAACAGCCTCACCCATTTGAACACGTTTACCAGTTGCAAGGTTACGTCCGTAGCATAAAGCACAAACACCGCGTTTACTTTCGCAGGTTAGTACGGAACGTATTTCTATACCTTCGAGTGCAGAGTTTTCAATCTTAACTGCAATGTGCTCTTCAATATCTTCACCGGCTGAAACCAGTAAGTCATTCGTTAAAGGATCATAAACATCGTGCAAGCTTGTTCTTCCTAAAATACGGTCGTATAATGGCTCAACAACGTCCTCATTATCTTTTAAGGCAGTTGTATATATTCCTCTTAAAGTACCGCAATCAGTCTCACCTACGATCATATCCTGAGCAACATCATGTAAACGACGTGTCAGATAACCTGCATCCGCAGTTTTCAATGCTGTATCGGCCAAACCTTTACGAGCACCGTGAGTAGAAATAAAGTATTCTAATACAGACAAACCTTCCTTAAAGTTGGATAAGATCGGATTTTCAATGATCTCACCACCGGAACCGGATTTCTGAGGCTTAGCCATCAGACCACGCATTCCGCAAAGCTGACGAATTTGCTCCTTAGAACCACGGGCACCTGAGTCAAGCATCATATAAACCGAGTTGAAGCCCTGGTTATCATTTGATAACTGGTTCATAACATTGGCTGTCAAACGGTTATTGATACGGGTCCAGATATCAATGATCTGGTTATAACGCTCGTTGTTTGTAATGAATCCCATATTATAGTTATTCATTACTTCTTCAACTTCTTTACTTGCCTGTCCGATCAGTTGTGATTTTTCTGCAGGAATATTCAAATCCTGAAGATTAAAGGAAAGACCTCCCTGGAATGCCATTTGGAAACCAAGTTCTTTGATCTCGTCAAGGAACTGTGCAGCACGCGCCATACCAGTAGCTTTCACTACATCACCAATAATGTCACGGAGTGACTTTTTGGTAAGTAATTCATTGATATAACCTACCTCTACAGGTACCATTTGGTTGAACAATACGCGCCCAACAGTAGTTTCAATCAGCTTATTAACGATCTGACCATCTTTTTCCTTCACATTGGTTTTAACCTTAATGAAAGCATGAAGATCGATCTTACGTTCGTTGTAGGCAATAATAACCTCTTCCGGTGAATAGAATATCTGATCTTGTCCTAAAATGACCCGACCTTCATCAGTTCTACGGCCCTTAGTAATATAATAAAGACCTAAAACCATATCCTGGGAAGGAACAGTAATAGGTGTACCGTTTGCAGGGTTAAGAATATTATGTGATGCAAGCATCAGCATCTGGGCTTCCAGGATCGCAGCATTACCAAGTGGTAAATGTACAGCCATCTGGTCACCGTCAAAATCCGCGTTAAATGCAGTACAAACTAATGGATGCAGCTGGATCGCTTTACCTTCAACCAGCTTTGGCTGAAAGGACTGGATACCCAGACGGTGTAAGGTAGGTGCACGGTTTAATAATACCGGGTGACCTTTCAATACATTCTCTAAGATATCCCAGACAATCGGATCTTTACGATCAACTATTTTCTTAGCTGATTTTACTGTCTTAACTACTCCCCTTTCGATCATCTTACGAATGATAAATGGTTTGAATAGCTCAGCAGCCATATCTTTTGGTAAACCGCACTCATGCAGTTTCAGGTTTGGACCAACAACAATAACTGAACGCGCAGAATAATCCACACGCTTACCTAATAGATTCTGACGGAAACGTCCTTGCTTACCTTTGAGAATATCTGAAAGAGATTTTAAGGCACGATTACCTTCAGTTTTAACCGCATTCACTTTACGTGAATTATCGAATAATGAATCAACTGATTCCTGAAGCATCCTTTTCTCATTACGCAGAATAACTTCTGGCGCTTTGATTTCAATAAGGCGTTTTAAACGATTGTTACGGATGATGACACGACGATAAAGGTCATTCAGATCCGAAGTAGCGAAACGGCCACCTTCCAATGGAACTAATGGACGCAATTCAGGCGGAATTACAGGGACAATCTTAACGATCATCCATTCCGGGTTATTTTCAATACGGGTATTTGCACCCCGGAAAGCTTCTACAACCTGAAGACGTTTTAACGCTTCAGTTTTACGTTGCTGTGAAGTTTCAGTAGCTGCCTGATGGCGAAGATCATATGATTGCTGATCAAGGTCAAGACGACCCAAAAGATCCTGAAGAGCCTCAGCACCCATCTTAGCGATGAATTTCTCAGGGTCTTTATCATCCAGATATTGATTCTCTTTTGGTAAAGTATCCAGAATATCCAGGTATTCCTCTTCAGTAAGGAAATCCATTTTCAGGATTCCGTCAGATTCTTTTATTCCCGGCTGAATAACTACATAACGCTCATAATAAATGATAAGGTCTAGTTTCTTGGTAGGTAAGCCTAACAGGTAACCGATCTTATTCGGCAATGAACGAAAATACCATATATGTGCAACAGGTACCACCAGATTGATGTGACCCATACGCTCACGGCGAACCTTCTTTTCAGTTACTTCAACACCGCAACGGTCGCAGACAATACCTTTATAACGGATACGCTTGTACTTACCGCAATGACATTCATAGTCTTTAACCGGACCGAATATACGCTCGCAAAATAAGCCATCACGCTCAGGTTTATAAGTCCGGTAATTGATAGTTTCCGGTTTTAACACCTCCCCGCTTGAACGCTCCAGAATTGATTCCGGAGATGCCAAACTAATGGTTATCGAGGTGAAATTACTTTTGATTTTATTATCTTTCTTGTAAGACATATTCTTTTTCTAGTTATGAGTTGTGTGTTATGAGTTATGGGCTAAGAACACTTAACCCATAACCCGTAACCCGTAACTTTAATCCAACGTGATATCCAAACCTAAACCTCTTAATTCATGAACCAATACATTGAATGATTCAGGAACTGAAGGAGTAGGAAGGTTTTCACCTTTAACGATTGCTTCATAGGTTTTAGCACGACCTACAACATCATCAGATTTTAATGTTAAGATCTCCTGAAGTATGTTGGCTGCACAAAATGACTCGACTGCCAAAACCTCCAACTCACAAAAACGCAGAACACCAAACTGGGCTTTAACACCCAATGGCTGATGAGT
>CAYHRC010000154.1:0-6724 GCA_964358565.1 uncultured Sphingobacterium sp.
CCAGCTGGTTAAGAAGTAATGTTTCAGCATCAGCTGCAAAAAATTATCTTATTTTTCTCAAAACGTGGCAGCCTACTATAAATTCATTGCAATGTGACCAATTTGTGAATGCTGCATTGATTAGCAGCTGGTATGCCGGCTTGCGTAACAATGGTACCTGCCGCCTGAAAAATGTAGTTCTGGAAAACAAAAACCAGATGATGTTCCGCTATAAGAGTAATTACGAGGGCGGCAAATGGTTTATTTACCTTGATAGTTTGAATGGCAAATTGGTGAAAACCATTCCCCTTGCTAACACAAAAGGCGAATGGGAAATCGCAAGCACTTGGTTCCCCCTGATTAAAGGAAAGCATAATTTATACTTTAAATATAACAGCCCGGCGATAAAAACTGCTGATGAAACAGGTGTGCAATTTGAGTGGTTTCAGTTTGATGAAAACTTCCCCGGTAAAGGAAAGCCTGGTTTTGAAACTGCATACAAGAATTTCAATCACTTAATGCAGACAAAAGTGGATGCAACACCAATCATGTTTGAAAATAATAGTGAGCAGTATAGAACCACCCATGTTTTTGAAAGAGGTAACTGGCTGGTGAAAGGTAAGGAAGTTTCGCCCGGTGTGCCGGATATCATGAACCCAATGCAGGCGAATGCACCAAAGAACAGGTTGGGTATGGCATTGTGGTTAACTGATAAAAAAAATCCATTGGTTGCGAGAACTATGGTGAACCGTTTATGGGAACAGCTATTTGGATATGGCTTGGTAGAAACATTGGAAGATCTGGGCTCTCAGGGAATTTCACCTACCCATAAAGAATTGCTTGATCATTTATCATGGCAGTTTATGAATGAATTTAACTGGAGCGTAAAACGTTTGTTAAAAGAGATAGTTTTATCGGCTACATATCGTCAAAACTCAACAGTGAACGATGAACTTTTAAAGAAAGATCCGAACAATAAATTTTATGCAAGGGCTTCCAGGGTAAGATTATCAGCAGAGCAGTTAAGGGACCAGGCACTTGAAGTCAGTAATATATTGAGTAAGAAAATGTATGGTCAAAGTGTAATGCCTTTTCAGCCAGAAGGTATATGGCGTTCTCCTTATAATGGAGATACCTGGAAAATGAGCGAGGGTGAAGATCAATTTAGAAGGGCAGTGTATACCTACCTGAAACGTACAGCACCTTATCCATCTATGATGACGTTTGACGGGGGGGCAAGGGAATCATGTTTACCCCGAAGAATCAGAACGAATACCCCATTGCAGGCATTGACCACTTTGAATGATTCTACCACGCTGGTTATTTCAAGGAGTTTAGCCTATCGGATGCAGGAATTGGGGGGAAATGAAACAACAAATCAGATCCGGAAAGGCTATGAAGTAATGATGTTTAAGCCAATCTCTGCAAAAAGACTAAATGCCCTTTCAGAATTATATAAAAAGGCATTAATCAAGTATAAAAAAGATGAAAAGGCAATTTATAAACTGATTGGTGAGAAGAATAAACGTGCTGATGCAGAAACGGCTTCCCTGGTAGTAGTTGCAGGTGCCATGCTGAATATGGATGAGTGGCTGAACAAAAATTAGTGTTGCTGATATCATTGATTTGACAGAATAATAATTTCAACTATGAAGAACGATGCCTATACTCAACGGTTATTAAAAGAAGCAGAGCATGCAGCATTGCAGCAATATACCCGGCGTCATTTTTTAAAAGAAGGCGCTATGGGTTTCGGTGCACTGGCTTTGGGCTCCTTGCTGGGTAGCTGTGACAGCAATGGGCTGCTTGCTTCCAATCCGCTCTTTGATGCCGCCAATCCGCTTGCACCCAGACCACCTATGTTTCCGGGTAAAGCAAAGGCAGTCATTTATTTACACATGGCCGGGGCTCCTTCGCAGTTGGAAATGTTTAGTTATAAGCCGGAGCTGGCAAAACTCGATGGACTGGATTGTCCGCAATCTTTACTTGAAGGAAAAAAATTCGCATTCATACGCGGTGTCCCTAAAATGTTAGGGCCGCAGGCAAATTTCAGGCAACATGGGAAAAGCGGTATATGGTTATCAGATAATTTACCTCACTTATCAACTGTTATTGATGAAATTGCCATGTTAAATGCAGTAACAACAGACCAGTTCAATCATGCGCCTGCACAATTATTAATGCAAACCGGTTCAGCACGATTGGGACGGCCAAGCATTGGTTCATGGGTAACGTATGGAATGGGTTCTGAGAATAGGAATTTACCAGGCTTTGTCGTGTTAACATCCGGTGGCAATAACCCGGATGCGGGTAAGAGTGTCTGGGGCAGCGGGTTCTTGCCCAGTGTTTACCAGGGAGTACAATGCAGGGGTGAAGGCGATCCTGTATTGTTCATAAAGGATCCGGAGGGTATGGATAGGGAATTGCGCAAAGCTTCTATTGATGCAATTAATAAAATAAACCAGGACCAGTACGAAGAATATAAGGATCCGGAAATACTCTCCCGCATTGCGCAGTATGAAATGGCCTATAAGATGCAGATATCAGTTCCTGAAGTAATGAACATCAATGATGAACCGGCTTATATACATGAGATGTACGGAACAGAACCGGGTAAGACAAGTTTTGCAAACAATGTGTTGCTTGCTAGAAAGCTGGTGGAGAAAGGTGTTCGTTTTGTTCAGTTATTTGATTGGGGCTGGGATACCCATGGCACATCTGCCAGTGGTTCAGTTGATATCGGTTTGGTCAATAAATGCCGCAAAGTGGATAAACCAATCACTGCTTTAATACTCGATCTGAAACAAAGAGGTTTGCTGGATGAAACCCTGATTGTTTGGGGCGCTGAATTTGGAAGAACCCCTATGCAGGAAAACCGGGAAGGAAAAGATATGCCATTTAAAGGCAGAGATCATCATGCAGCTGCATTCAGTATGTGGATGGCTGGCGGTGGAATTAAAGGCGGAATTTCCTACGGTGAAACAGATGAGATTGGATATAATATTGTTAGCGGGAAGACAGAAGCCTTTGATATTCAGGCCACAATTTTAAATCAATTAGGATTTGATCACGAGAAATTCACGTATCAATCGCAAGGACGGCCTTTCCGTTTAACGGATGTAGGAGGGAAAGTGATCACAGATATTTTAGCTTAAAACACCATCAGCCTCAGCAAATAATTAGAATGAAACAAGACAGAAGAAAGTTTATTAAAGTAACTGCAGCGGGTTCTGCGGCATTAATTTTATCCTCTTTGGAATCATTTGCTTTACCAGCTAAACCTTCATTATCCATGAATAAAAACTATGAACTAAAGATCATGGCAACCAGCTGGGGCTTTCAGGGAACGATGGATTCATTTTGCGCCAAAGTGAAAAAGGAAGGATATGATGGGGTGGAATTATGGTGGCCCACTGATAATAAAAAGGCACAGAATGAAATATTTGCTGCATTAAAAACACATGATCTTGAAATTGGGTTCTTGTGTGGAGGGTCGCAATCTGATCCGCAGGAGCATCTCGATTTTTTCAAGAAAATGATTAATGCAGCAGCCAGACAAAATATTCAAAGGCCTTTTTATATTAATATTCATTCGGGAAGAGACTATTTTAGTTTTGAGGACAATAAAAAATTTATTGAGTATACCCAGACACTGGCAAAGGAAACCGGTATTTTAATTTGTCATGAAACACATAGGGGCAGAATGTTATTTGCGGCTCATGTTACAAAGAATTTTATTGAAAATTTTCCGGAATTGAGATTAACATTAGACATATCTCACTGGTGTAACGTGCATGAAAGTTTATTAGCCGATCAAAAAGAAACTGTAGAAAAGGCTTTGGATAGAACAGATCATATACATGCAAGAATTGGCCACCCTGAGGGGCCTCAGGTCAATGATTTCCGTGCACCCGAATGGGAGCAGGTGGTGAAGCAGCATTTTGAATGGTGGGATAAAATTGTCGAAAGGAAAAAGAGGAATGGAGAACGAATGACCATTCTCACCGAGTTTGGTCCGCCGGATTACATGCCAACAATGCCCTATACCAGACAAGCACTAAGTGATCAGTGGGCCATTAATGTGCATATGATGCACCTGCTTAGAAAAAGATATTCCTGATTTATTATTCCTGAATGAATATTATAACTGTTTTATTATTTAGTATTGTTGAATTTGTTGGAAATTTCCATCCCCTGCTGGTTCATCTGCCAATTGGCATATTATTACTTGCCGCATTATTTCAACTGCTTTCCCGAAAGGAGAAATATCAATCATTATCTGCAGCTGTTAGCATCGCTTTATTTCTTGGAATGATAAGTGCCGTTGCAACATGCATCAGTGGCTTCCTTTTGTCAAATACGGGTGATTATGATGAAGACCTTATTTTTAATCACCAATGGTTTGGAATTGCATTAGCTCTCACTTCAATAGCTGCCTGGTTATTAAACAGGAATAATAAGCAAACCAGTTTGGTGACAGGCCTGATGTTATTGCTGATCATCATTACCGGACATCTTGGTGGTTCCATCACTCACGGCTCAGATTATCTGACCAAAGCATTTTCATCTGAGGATATAGGAACGAGTGGTGAGAAAAGAAAACCCATTCCCAATGTTCAGGAAGCAGTTGTTTATCAGGATATTATCAAGCCAATTCTGACATCCAAATGCTATAAATGTCATGGTCCAAATAAGCAGAAGGGAAAACTGAGACTGGATATCCCTGATTTTATTTTGAAGGGGGGTAAAGGCGGACAGGTAATTATTGCAAGAAATACAGACGAAAGTGAATTAATAAAAAGGATTTTATTGTCGAAGGAAAGTGATGATCATATGCCGCCGGTTAAGCAACCGCAATTAACTAAAAGTGAAATAGATTTAATTCATTGGTGGGTAAGCAGTGGTGCTGATTTTAATAAAAAAGTAAATGCACTTGTACAGACCGAAAAAATAAAACCCATTTTGCTTTCCCTCCAGTCGGAAGAAATACGCGAAGAAGTGAAACTTTCTGACATTCCGGAAAAAGCGGTAGTGAAAGCAGATCCTAAAGTAATTAAGGAACTGCAGGCAAGAGGAATTGCTGTAACACCTGTTGCTCAAAACAGTAACTACTTATCAGCAAATTTCGTAGCTCTTAATTCAATCACTGACAATGATTTACAGCTATTGGGCTCAATAAAGGAGCAATTGATTTGGTTAAAACTGGGTTATTCGAATCTAAGCGATCAAAACCTGGAAATGATTTCAAAGCTTTCATCACTAACCCGTTTGTCTCTCGAACGAACACCCGTTACCGATAAGGGAATCCTGTTATTAAAAAACCTGTCAAAGCTTCAGTACATTAATCTTATTGGAACCAGGGTGACTGCAAAGGGTATGGCTCAGTTAAAAGATCTGAATGTGCTCCGGCAAATTTATCTGTATCAAACTGCAATATCAGGTATTGAACTAGGCCAGCTTATAAAAGTATTTCCAAAAGCTATAATTGATACGGGAGGGTATAAAATTCAGTTTTTGGAAAGCGATACGGTAGAGTTAAAAGTAGCGAGATTAAAATAGGGGATAGGAATTAAAAAAATTGATTTAAACCTGATAATTAATTATCGGATGATAAGCGATAAATTGCCTGTTTCCAAAACCTGCAGGCCTGGTTCTTCATAGATTAATTATGATTAATTTAATAGGTAGTTTACATACCTGCAGTTAAAAATAAGCACCTTTGACAAGGATATATTTTAATCATTACCCGGATAAATTATTAAATACAATCACCTGATAACACTATTCACGCTATGGAGAAAAAAATAAATAGCCAATCAAGAAGGAGATTTATCCAACAGATATCTCTGGCTTCGGCTTTACTTCTTACTGGTAGAATAACTGATCTGTCTGCTGAAGAAGTTTATGAACTGAAGGCAAGAGTGAAACTCAGATTTGCCGTTGCATCCGACTTTCACTATGGTCAGCCTAAAACCAATTATGATGAAATGACTCAAACTGTTATCAATCAGATCAATATGTTTAATAAGTCTAACCGAATTAATTTTTGTGTGATCAATGGGGATATAATTCATAATGAAAAGTCATTTCTTCCATTGGTGAAGACGAAAATAGATCAGTTGGATGTTCCTTATTATGTAGCCCGTGGCAACCACGATATGGTAAGGTCTGAATTTTGGAATGAAGTTTGGGAAATGCCATTAAATCATAGTTTTGAGCTGAAAGATTCTGCATTTATCATTTCTGATACCTCGAATGAGGCTGGTATTTATTTGTCTCCTGATCTGAAATGGCTTGAAGAAAAACTTGAGCAGTACAAATCAAAAAAGAATGTATTTCTGATCCTTCATATTCCGCAGGCTAAATGGACCGCGAATGCCATTGATACTCCGGCATTTTTTGAATTGATTAAAAAATATCCGAACATACGTGCCGGATTTCACGGGCATGAACATGACCAGGATGGAGTGAAAATGGTTGGTAATATTCCATTTTTGTTTGACTCACATGTTGGAGGTAGTTGGGGCACTCCTTATAAAGGTTTCCGGGTTGTTGAATTATTAAACGATGGAACACTTGTTACTTATATGATGAACCCAACTGAGAAGTTAGCTGAACTCAAATATTAGTTAACATACGATGAATCAAAGTACTCATCCGATGACTTAGAGTCATCGGATGAGTGATGATTTAGAAAGTAACTTTCATGCCTCCAAAGAAATTGCGCGGAGCTGCAGCATTAAAA
>CAYHRC010000155.1:0-6686 GCA_964358565.1 uncultured Sphingobacterium sp.
TGCAAGCAGCTCTGCCTTGCTAAACTTTTCGGATGTTAGCTGCTTTGCTTTTATATTCAGGAGGTCGATTTTTGCAGGAACATAATATCGTGCATCGCTTCCTTTAGCCGCCAGGTAGTTTAAGGCTTCTACGGCCTGGCTATATGCCTCATTTGAAACAAGCATGCGGGACAAATTAAATACACGTTCCCCGTCTTCTTTCAGCCTGCGGTCAAGGGCCAGCGTTTGTCTTAAGGCCATAT
The DNA here is from genome assembly GCA_964358565.1 of uncultured Sphingobacterium sp. GTDB lineage: Bacteria > Bacteroidota > Bacteroidia > Sphingobacteriales > Sphingobacteriaceae > Daejeonella. Next base: position 243 of record CAYHRC010000155.1, read on the forward strand.
CAAATTCCTTTTGCTGGATATACTGCCAGGTTAGAAGTTCAGTGAAAACGACATTCTGACTTTCCTTCTGCAAGCGCCTTAACAAAGCTGTTTTCAGCTGATCGTAATCTGTTTTATCTTCAAGAATGTTTGAAAGTACATTTTGTGCCTGGAGGAGTGCTTCCGGATTTGTACTCAATAAGTTTAGATATTCATGAATAAGCATTGGCTTATCCTTCCGGTAGCGGTATAAACTCAAAAGATCATAAGTAAATGCATTTTCATTATTGACAAGTTTTCTGCCCGTTAATAAGGTCTTGATTGAAAAGTCATAGGCTTCTGCACGGTAAAATGTAATTGCCAGATCTTTAATAGCAAATTCATTTGCCGGAAGCTTTTTGATCAGATTATCATATAATTCAACCGATTTCTCAAGTTGACCCCGCTCCTGATAAACTCTGCCGATATCGATTGAATAACTATAACTTTCCGGGTGGCTTTTCAATAAACCACGCGCCAGCTTTTCAGCCTCATCATATTGCTTTGTCCGCAATAAGCAGGTAAAGTATGGGTCGTAATAACTGCTATTTTTAGTCCTGCTAAATAACTTTTCATAGATCACAGCCGCTTTGTCAAATTCTCCGGATTGAAAGTATTGAACGGCCAATGCCTCATCAGCACTTAGCTGAGCTTTCAGTCCGGCTGATGCAAGAATTAATAGGAACAGGAAAATGACTTTTTTCATCGCAGCTCTGATTAATAAAGTTACTGATAATAGGTAAATTTTTCTATTTGATAAGTACTTTAAAATAATGCAGTATGTATTAAACGTTGACCTGCAATACAAATAATACGTGTAGTTTAAATGTTACGATTACATTCTTTTGTTTTCTAATTCTTTTATTAACTTGACTGATTAGAATTCAAAATATCTCTGACATTATTCATGGCATAGTAACATTTAGGATGTAATTTTTTGTTGTACAAGCTGTTTGTGCATTTTTGAATATAGACGAACCAATGAGTGTGATAATGCCGGATCTTAAAAAGTATGCTTTCATTTTATTTTTATTTATAAGCATATCCTGCTCGGGAGATAAGTCAGTTTCCAGAATTCCGATAAAGAATTTTTTTAGTGTACCTATTAAGACCCTGTTTTTAGTCTCTCCTGACGGAAAGTATATTTCTTACCTTAAGCCTGATAATAATAAAATTCACATTTATGTAGAAACCTGGGATGGGAAAAATACCACTCAGCTGACCTGTGATGTTAACCGTAATATATCCTCTTATTTATGGGTGAATAATAATCAGATAATTTACCTGAAGGACGAATCTGATGGTGAAAATCAGGGGCTCTATGCTGTGAAAAGTGACGGGACAAACAAGAGGGAGTTGCTGTCTTTCAAGAATACAAATATCAAACTGATAACTTCAGGTCCGGTCCAGAATGACAATGTGCTGGTTGCATTGAATAAGCGTGACTCCACAGTTTTTGATGCCTACAGACTGAATATTGAAACAGGAAAACTTTCATTGCTGGTTAAAAACCCCGGCAATATAACTCAATGGTATTCAGATCCTTCCGGAAATTTGAGAATGGCCATAGCCAGTGATGGGGTAAATGAAACCTTGTTATACCGTAACTCCGAGGCTAAGCGATTTAATCCTGTATTAACCAATAATTTTAAATCAAGCATTTCTCCTATAGGGTTCAGTAAAGATAACACCTGTATTTATGCCTTGTCAAACCAGAATCGGGATAAAATGGCTCTGGTTGAGCTTGATTGTGTGACTGGCAAGGAGCACCGCACGATTTATAGCAATTCAGATGTTGATGTTTCTGAAGCGGTATATTCTCAAAATAAAGGTAAACTGATCTATGCAGGCTTTGAAACCTGGAAAAAAAGACGGTATTATCTGGATGATTCTGTTAAAGCGATGTACAGCCGGCTGGAAGAATTATTGCCGAATTCTGAAATAAAAGTAACCGGATCTGATTTAGCCGAAAGAAAGTTTATCATCAGGACCTATACTGACAGGAACCCGGGTTCCTATTATTTGTATACACTTAAAGATAACAAGCTGGTTAAGTTAAGTGACGTAAACAATACACTCAATGTTGATGATATGGCCGAAATGGAGCCGGTCCATTATAAAACGCGTGATAATGTGATTGTTAATGGTTATCTGACTCTTCCGAAGGGTAAATCTGCAAGGAATTTGCCTGTTGTGATAATGCCGCATGGAAGTGCTTATTCCCGGAACAGCTGGGGATATAATGCCGAAGTTCAGTTCCTTGCCAACAGGGGTTATGCCGTCTTTCAGGTAAACTTCAGAGGTTCAAAAGGATATGGTAAAAAGTTCTGGATCGCAGGTTTTAAGGAATGGGGGGGTAAAATGCAAAATGATATTACGGATGGTGTACGCTGGCTGATATCAAAAAAGATTGCAGACTCTACGCGGATAGGAATCTATGGCTCCAGTTTTGGCGGCTTTTCAGCTCTCCATGGGCTTTGCTTCCAACCAGAATTGTATAAGTGTGGTGCTTCTTATTCGGGTCTTACTAATTTATTCACCTACCTTAAGGATATTCCGCCATATTACAGACCTTATCAGCAGATGTACTACGAAACGGTTGGAAATCCAGTGGCTGATGCAGATTATTTCAGAGCTGCATCTCCGGTTTTTCATACAGACAGGATCCGGGTGCCTGTTTTAATTGCACAGGGATCAAGAGACCCGCGTGTGAATATGAATGAAACAAATCAATTCGTTAAGGAATTAAAAAAGAGGAAGGTGCCAGTTACCTATATTCTGAAAGAGGGTGAGGGGCATTATTTTAGAAAGCCTGAAAATAAACTCGAATTTTATTGGGAACTTGAAAAATTCCTTGATAAAAACCTTAACAGATAGTAAGGCATGAAGGAATACGAACAAATCTATCGCAAAAACTTCTCCCTGATTATTAGCTTCCTGATCCTGATCACTGCGTCCATGGCGGTTGCCTTTTACCTGGCCTACAATTTAACATCGAAGTATGTTGAAAATGAATTCGTATCCCAGAAAATTGATGTTCTGGAGGAAACTGTAAGGCCTTACAATAACTTTTTTCAGAATAAGATTCCGGAGATATCATTTTATCAGGGTTATCTTGATTCAGCGCAGGCTGCAAAATATGTGGATACCATATTCAGGAAGTTTCGCTTTGTAGACCGTGTTGTTTTTTATGATGCCGCGATCAGCAACCATAATATTCCGGATGGGATAAAGGTCAATAAATTTGCAATGGGACCAAAATCGGTGTATCAGTTCGGTCGCAATATTCCTAAGGATTCTATTGTTCTGTTTAAAAGTAATGGGCTTAACAGTATGTTTTCTTTAAAGACCGGAGATGAATTCAATAAGATGGCAATTAAGTTCAGCGGATTTATAGAAGCTGTCGATACTACTAAGGCATTAAGTGATGATGACCGCTTTAATATTTTTTACAGCATCATGTCTAACCGCATCACCTATATGAATATCCCCAGAAGGGAAGAACTTAAGATCTACAAGGACCTTATGACAAAGGATCTGCCACTTTCACCAATATATGAGCTGGATATGCTCACATTCTACGTGAACCCCTTAAAATTAAAGATCAGGAACACAAAGCCGGAGTTATACCAGAATATAAGTATCAAGCCACTGGTGTTTGAATCGCTTGAGAATGATGCTGAACTAATAAGTAATGACCTGCCATTGTCAGGCCCTTTTTCTGATTATAAATTATACTTCAGTTCCACAAAAAGTTTTTTGAGAAAGGAAATAAACACACGATTTCTTCCTATTGCCGGAGGCCTGGTAGTTACGTATGGTATCCTTGTGCTGATAGCCTATCTGATTTACCGTAATTTAAATATCAACAGCAAAATGTTTAAGCTGCAGTATGATTTTATTAATAATCTATCTCATGAATTCAAAACGCCGGTGAGCGTAATCAAAATTGCAGGAAATAATATCAGAAGTGCCACAAAGCTTTCAGATCCCGACAGGCTGCATTATGGTAAAATTCTGGATGAAGAAGCTGATAAGCTGAATGACCTGATGAATAAATTACTTTCATTCACCCAGATTGAGAATAAGGTTATAGAAATAAAGTATGAAAATATAAATCTGCAGGTGTTTTGTCAGAGCATGGTCGATTCCTACAAGTTAAAATATCCCCATTTTGATATAGCCTTCGAAATAAAGGGTATTGAATATTTTAAATCTGATCCGGTTCTTTTAGGCAGTATATTCCAGAATTTGATTGATAATGCCTATAAATACTCCAATCCGGAAACAAAGTTCCTCAGAATTTCAATCCGTAGAATAAAGAAAATAGTTGAAATGAAGTTTACCGATCATGGAATAGGGATTCCGGCCAGAGACATTGACAATATCTTTAAAAAATTCTTCAGGGTACAAAATCAATACAATCAGCAGGGAAGCGTCGGATTAGGTTTGGCATTCTGTAAAGAACTGGTTAATTTTATGAGCGGAACAATAACAGTACAAAGTGTAGTGGGAAAAGGGTCGGTATTTAAAATTGAATTGCCTTACGAAATATGATATGCAAAAAAAGATAAAAATTGCTATTGTCGAAGATGATGAGAATCTTCGTTTTCTTGTTGTTCACCGCCTTCAAACTGAAGGTTACAATGTTGTAGAAGCCTCTGACGGACAGGTAGCAGAGGAAATGATCATGGCTGAGCAGCCGGACATTGTTTTGCTTGACTGGATGTTACCGGGAAAACAGGGTTCAGAAGTTTGTGAGGATTTACGCAAGCTTGGTTTTAATAATCTCATCATCATGATGACTGCCAAAGCCCAGGATATCGATAAAATTGATGCTTATAATTTTGGTGTTTCTGACTATGTTACCAAGCCATTTAACATGGATGTACTGGTGGCATTGATTGATAATAAAGTAAAATTTGTGATCAATAGTGAAAAATCAGAAGTCTATAAGTTTGGGAACATGGAACACCATCCCAATACACATTCACTAATCCGCGATGGCAAGAAAATAGAACTGACTATCCTGGAGAACAGGATCCTGTTATACTTTCTAAAAAATGCAAATACGGTTATCAACCGCGATGAATTAATGATGGTTGTTTGGGGCTATAATTCAGATGTGAATACACGAACCCTGGATATGCATATAGTGAGACTTCGCAAGAAGATCGAAAGTAATCCCGACAGGCCGCATTACATGCAAACCGTAAGGGGGATTGGCTATAAATTTATTGTAGAATAAATAACGAGCGGTGCTCCCTTTCAGAAATAAATATCTACATAATTTGATTTATGTTACAAAGAAGATACCAGTATGAGGTTTAAACTTTTTTTAAGAGCCTTTCAAATCTTTCCCGCCAGTCGGATGTGAGTTCTTTAAGATCTGCCAGGCGCTGCAGCCATTCTTTATTCTGCGGATCATGATAACGGATACGGTTCACATCCATAACTGATATTTTTGCTGGATGGCTGCTTAAATGAATCAGTTTATCATCCGTTCTGACCATACCCGGCTTGATAGTCCGGAGGTAAAAGCCTGTCAGGCAGCTGTTCTGAAGAAAGACAGGAAATTGCTTATAATTATAACGGATGCCGATCATATAACATGGGCCACGGGGTTCTGAAACTTCAAGTTCAGTGCCGCCTAACTGGTAATGATCGCCTATGTAAACGTTTTCTTCATTTGCATTTTCACCTTCAAGTGTCAGGTTCTCACCAAATGCCGCATTTTGTAAATGGAAACCCAGCTCCTTTTGCCAAATAGTATAATGATCTGAATTATAACAACATACAGCTTTATCATTACCTCCATGATGTTTTTTGTCCTGGACTATATCTCCGATAAAACCTGTCATCCCCAGTTCAATACTGTCGGTTTCAATAGGGATCTTCCGGTATGCTGACCTGGCTGACTGGTGGTCGGAAATTAAAAGCTCGGCTTTGCCACGAATATTAATTGATACAATATCAATGATCTTCATATAGTAAAGTAGCTGAATAACAAGATCATCAGGTACTGGAGGATCATCGTTCCATCAAGGAACAGAAAATAATAATATTCATTTTTCTCCCATTTTGACCTGAATATCAGCCAGCCTGATAAAATTATTGTCAGAGTAAGAGCAAAGAAATTACCATCAATCTTGTTTGTGAACAGGAATAATAAGACGAGGTATGCAAGTAACAAGCCCTGGCAAATGATCAGGGATTTTTTTTCTCCTACTAAGACTGGAATAGTTTTTAAGTCCCATTTACGATCCTGAAAAAGATCGCGGATATCAAAAGGTACAGTGATGGCCGCAATAAACAGAAAACGCTTGGTAATAAGCAGGATGGTATCATTGAAGGTAGTGGCAGCATTTATACTGTTTTCTAGCTCCAGGATAGGAAGCAGGACACAGCTTAATGCCCAGACCATCG
>CAYHRC010000156.1:0-4136 GCA_964358565.1 uncultured Sphingobacterium sp.
CCCGTTTTTCCTAAAATCGAAACATTTTCCTGTCCCGGGCGTATAAATAATACCTATGGAAAATCGGATATTAGTTCTTGATGATGACCCTTGTGTTTTAGAGGCTATTGATCTCTCTTTGACTTATTGCGGATTCCAGGTGAGGCCCCTGCTTTCCGGACAAAATGTTTTTTCCATGATAGATAATTTTGAGCCGCACCTTATCATATTAGATTATTTTCTGCGCGGAGAAGATGGTGGTGAAATCTGTATAAAGCTCAAAAGCAATCCTTTAACGAGTAAAATTCCGGTTATCATGTTGTCGGCACACTCTGAAGTAGGTCTGAAAGTAAAACAGTATGGTTATGATGCTTTTTTACTAAAACCATTTGATCTTTTTTTACTTATAAACGAGATTAAAGGATTTATAAATCCCGAGCCTGTTATCGACTAAAATAAGCCGGTCACCCATTCCAGAATTTGCCATAAGACATAGAGCATATGCCGGATTCCTATTTTTCTAAATTAAATGCCTTTTTATGTTAATTAATAACATAATTTGAACCGTATTGCTTTTTAGTAAAAACTGAAATTATTCTATCTTAGAAACAAATTCTGTTAAAATATGAATATTAAGAAAATACTGATCGCAAACAGGGGAGAGATAGCGATCAGAATTAGCCGCGCCTGTAATGAATTGAACATACAGACTGCTGCCATTTATACTTATGAAGACCGTTATTCCCTTCACCGCTATAAAGCTGATGAAGCCTACCAGATAGGAGAGGATAACGATCCTTTAAAGCCGTATCTTAATATTCAGGCCATTATTGAAATGGCAAAATACTGCAAGGCCGATGCGATCCATCCCGGGTACGGCTTTTTATCAGAAAATCCGGAATTTGCCCGGCAATGTGCAGAAAACAATATCATATTTATTGGACCGCGGCCGGATGTGATGATCTCTCTTGGCGATAAGATCACGGCAAAGACCGTTGCGAAAAAGGCTCAGATACCTGTCATTGAAAGTAATGAACCCGATCTTAATTCTCTTGATATTGCTCTTAGTGAAGCTGAAAGAATAGGTTTCCCTTTGATATTAAAGGCAGCTTCGGGAGGAGGAGGTCGCGGTATGCGTGTAGTAAGAACTGAAGAAGAGCTCAGGAAAGCTTTTTCTGAAGCAAGAAGTGAGGCTAAGAATGCCTTTGGTGATGATACCGTGTTTCTCGAGAAATTTATTGAACGTCCCCGTCATATTGAAATTCAGATAGTTGCCGATAATTACCATAATGTGATGCATCTGTATGAACGGGATTGCTCGGTTCAGAGGCGCTTTCAAAAAGTGGTAGAGGTTGCACCTTCTTTAAATCTGAAAGATGAAACCCGTGAAAAACTTTATGGATTTGCGGTAAATATCGCCAAAGCTGTCAATTACAATAACGTCGGAACAGTGGAGTTCCTGGTTGATTCAGACGAGCGTATCTATTTTATTGAAGTCAATCCAAGGATACAGGTTGAACATACCGTAACAGAGATGATCACCGGTATCGACCTTATAAAAACACAGATCTATATTGCTGACGGCTATAAACTGTCTGATCCTGAGATAGGCTTAAGTGAACAGTCTAAGATCATGAAAAATGGCTATGCCATGCAGTGCCGCATTACTACCGAAGATCCTTCAAACGAATTTAAACCCGATTACGGGACCCTTATAACTTACCGGAATGCTACAGGATTCGGAGTGAGACTGGATGAAGGCAGTACATATCCGGGTATGAAGATCAGTCCATTCTTCGATTCAATGCTTGTCAAAGTAAGTACCCAGGGAGGAACCTTACTGGATGCAGCACGGAAAATGAACCGTGCACTGCGTGAATTCAGGATACGCGGCGTTAAAAATAATATTCAATTCCTTGAAAACATCATTAATCATCCTGTCTTTGTTGAAGGGAAAGCCACGGTTAATTTTATCCAGGAATTTCCTGAATTATTTGAGATAACAAACCGACTTGATCGCGGGACCCGTGTACTTTCATTCCTTGGCGATCTTTCAGTGAATGGTAACCCGGATGTGAAAGAAAATGACCGTGGTAAGCGCCTGCAAAAGCCGCCTATACCCGAATATGACCATACTTCAGTATTCCCTAAGGGAACAAAAGATATGCTGAATGAAATGGGTGCTGAAGCTTTTTGTACCTGGTTGAAGAACGAGAAAAAGATCTATTACACCGATACAACATTCAGGGATGGCCATCAGTCGCTGCTTGCTACCCGTATGCGTACCTACGATATGCTAAAGGTAGCGGAGGCATATGCAAAAGATCATCCTCAAACCTTTAGTATGGAGGCTTGGGGCGGTGCAACATTTGATGTTTGTTTAAGGTTTTTACATGAGGATCCATGGATAAGACTGCAAAAGCTGCGTGCGGCAATGCCGAATATTCTTATCCAAATGCTTATAAGAGGATGTAATGGAGTAGGTTATTCTGCATATCCTGATAATCTGGTTGAATCTTTCGTTCAGAAGAGCTGGGAGAATGGTGTTGATGTCTTCCGCATTTTCGACTCGCTGAACTGGATGGAAAATATTGCACCGTGCATTGAAATGGTGCGTAAAACGGGAGGTATTGCCGAAGGCGCTTTATGCTATACCGGGGATATTCTTGATCCAAAGCGCAGCAAATATGATCTTAATTATTACCTGAGGCTTGCAAAGGACCTTGAAAATGCCGGCTCGCATATCCTGGGAGTAAAGGATATGTCGGGGCTTCTGAAGCCTTACGCAGCGAAAGTCTTAATCGAGGCCTTAAAGGACACAGTGAAAATACCAATTCATTTACATACCCACGATACTTCTTCACTTCAGTCGGCTACCTATTTAATGGCCATTGATGCCGGTGTTGATGTCGTTGATTGTGCTCTTGGAGCTTTATCGGGGATAACGTCTCAGCCTAATTTCAACTCCATTGTGGAGATGATGCGTTTCAATGAGCGGGAAAATCCTTACGATATCAAATCTTTAAACCAGTTCAGTAATTACTGGGAGGCTGTTCGGGAGTATTATTATCCTTTTGAATCGGGTATGAAATCGAGTTCAGCAGAAGTGTATCAGCATGAGATCCCGGGAGGACAATATTCTAACCTGAAACCACAGGCTATTGCGCTCGGCCTGGGAGATAAGTTTGAAGAGATCAAGGAGCGCTATGCTGATGTGAATGAAATGTTTGGTGATATTGTTAAAGTGACACCGAGTTCCAAGGTTGTTGGTGATCTTGCGCAGTATATGGTTGCAAATCATATCAGCAAGGAGGATATATTTACAAAAGGGGAGCAAATATCGTTTCCAGAATCTGTTGTTTCCTTTTTTATGGGTGAACTCGGACAACCAGAGGGTGGTTTTCCAAAAGAACTCCAGCGGATCATCCTGAAAGATAAAGAGCCACTTACAGAGCGTTCAGGTAAATATCTGCCTGAACTTAATCTTCAAAAGGATTATAAGGATTTCAAAAAGAAATTCGGCGATGATCTTCCATACACTACTTATCTTTCTTATAAATTTTATCCGAAGGTTACAGAGGATTACTTAAAGATGTACAGAAAGTATGGCGATGTAGATGTGGTCCCTACGCGTTATTTCTTTTACGGGATGAAACCCGGAGAAGAAACTACCGTGCGAATCGCACCAGGTAAAACTCTGCTTATTCGTTTGCAGTCAATCGGTCCGGCCGATGAAAAGGGAATGCGTACGATCTTTTTTAAACTGAACGGACAGACGCGGAATATAGAGATCCAGGACAAGACCATCAAGGTAACCCATCTTGAAAATCGTAAAGCTGATAAAAGCAATGCTAATCATATCGGCTCTCCTTTACAGGGAATGCTTTCCAGGGTATTTGTGAAAAAAGGCGACATGGTGAAGAAAAATCAGCCATTATTTATGGTCGAGGCTATGAAAATGGAAACCAATATTGCAGCCTCCGCTGATGGAAAAGTCGGGGATATTATTTTAGCACCCGGAACCCTTGTTAATACTGACGATCTGGTATTGGAATTTAGTTGATCCTTTTTGACTTACGATTCACCTGAAAGAGCGGAAAGAGACTTCGTCAGTCGCTAAAGTTTCTCTTGAGTCACCATTGAAGCCGAAAAAAGAT
>CAYHRC010000156.1:4236-6683 GCA_964358565.1 uncultured Sphingobacterium sp.
CCGTCTTTTTCTCAACCACCAGGTTTAAACATTCAAAAACCATCTGTCCCATAGTATTGCAGTTTTTGAAGATTGGGTTTTGATGGAAGGCTGCTAATTCGTTGCCCAATTGCTTAACCTTTTCTGCAGGGGCTATAACATCACTTTTCATCACTTTAAATAAGTCGTTAAGCCGGTAATAGCCGGAACGAAAGCGGTTGGCTATCAAGCTGCGCTCCTCCTCCTGATATTGTCTCATGGTGGTCTGGTCCATATGCTGCATGCCAAGCTGGACAAGCCCCAGATTCTCTTTAAAATAATGAGGCATATACATCTTTAACCTGCCTTCATATGATTGCTGATCAAAATCTATCGCCCGTATCCGGTATTGATTCCCTTCAATATCCGGAGTGATGTCCACAACAAAATTATAGGAACGCATATCACCTAAAAGCCTGATAAAACAGCGCTCATTGAATTTAACAAATTCCTTAGAGATCCTGATCTGGTTAAATTTTGATGTGCCAAGGCGATGGTTAATGAATTCATCACCCGGAATACCGGGTATATGTTCTTCAATTAATGTATTACCATCCGTTAAATATATGATTCGGTTAGGCGACAGCACATGTTCCAGCTCAAGGCCATACACCCTGGATGCATCAGCAATCTTAACGTAGAAGTGGTCGTAATTATCATTCAGACGGTTAATGATACGCACACGAAATGGCCTTGTATTTGCGAAAGTACAATAATCGATGCGTGCGACAGACAGGTGCTCCATCACTCCTGTATCACCATCAGTGTTCATCAGAGCATAGATATACGTTAGATTTGGGAATAGCTCCTGCATCTCACTTTCATCATAATATACGGTATGCCAGAGGGTATCGCGGCCTTCCTTGTCACGAAGAGGAGTATGCAGGTTGAATCGCAGCAGGTCTGTATATTGAACCGGCAGCTTGATTTCCCTGTCGTATTTTAATAAATACCCGCGCAACCCGGGGTTGATGTCATAAAGGATCTTTTTCTTTGAGGGGACATCATTCCGCGGTTCATTCAGTGTATTCATATCTCTGTTTTAAGCTTGAATGCCTTTGAGCAGGTGCAGCGGCTTTATTTTATCTCAAATACAGCACGCATCTGATAGTTAAGTTTGATCTTCTTGAAATCAATATGAGGCATTGCACCCTGATCCATGACCTTTACTTCCATCAGGGCATTCGTACGGTACATAGGCTGCGGATAGCTTTCGTTATTGATCTCCTGGATGTCAATTGGTCCGCCGAGGCTTCCCCCAATTGAGCCGATCAGATTGGCAGCTTTATCTTTTGCAGCCTGAAGAGCCTTTATTTTAAGATCCTTTTTAAGCGTTTCGATCTTTGAATAATCGTAATTCTCAATATTGCTGTATTCAATGCCTTTCGGATCAACAGCGCTCATAATCTCATTGAATTTGGTCAGGTCGGTAACTTTGATGCGGTATTGTTTACGGGCTAAAAAACCGGTGTTCTTTCTCATTTCCCACCAGTTGTTATAGCTGGAAATATTGTTGATGGTAAAATTTTCTTGTGGAATACCTGCCTTTAACACGGCACTTTGAAGCTGTCGTTCAAGTGTCTCGATCTCGACTTTCTTTTTATTATTAGCATCCCTGAAGTACTCTTTCAGAGACATTCCGATGTAGATAATATCGGGTGTTACCTCTGCTTCGGCTGAGCCGTTTACCTCAATCTTTCTTCGGGTATCGATGTTTTGAGAGAATGCGCTTACGCTAAATAGGGTCAGGATAGCTATGGCTATAAAATGTTTCATGATTTTCGTTTGATTTTTAATCAGGATGAAAATTTCGTGCCAATTCCATAAAGGAGTACTGAGAGTATTAACGGATTCAGGGAACGGGTTGAAAATTTATCTTTAATATTTTCTCAACCCAGAACACGTAACACGTAACCCGCAACCCGTAACACGTAACCCGCAACAAATATGATTTATTCCTCAACGATCTCGCTATGCGGAAATATTTCTTCTTTCTTCTCTTCTTTGAAATATCTCTTCTGATAAATGAGTATCAGAATGACACCCAGCGTAATGACTGAATCGGCAATGTTAAAAACAGGCCTGAAGAAAATATATTCCTGTCCTCCCCAGATGGGTACCCAGAGCGGGTATGAACCCTGCAATAGGGGAATGTAGAACATATCTACTACTTTTCCATGGAATAAACTGGCATAACCTCCTCCCGCAGGAAGAAATTTCGCTGGTTCATAATAGGTGCTTTCGCTGAATATCAGGCCATAAAAAGTTGAATCAATAATATTACCCATCGCACCTGCGAAAATAAGTGAGAGATTCATGATCAGACCGCGATGATATTTCTTTTTTATCAGATAAACCACGCCATAGCCGATAGGACAGACTGCACCTATACGGAATAATGTCAGGAAAAGCTTACCAGCTTCACCGCC
>CAYHRC010000157.1:0-1689 GCA_964358565.1 uncultured Sphingobacterium sp.
TGAAATAGTATTTTTTGGGTTCAGATGGTTGATAATCCAGGTTAGTAAAATTGATAAAGTGCGGATTTATCAGTTTCATAAAGAATGTCAGCTTCCCAGAACGGCCAAAATCAATAGAGGGCTTATCATTTTCATCCACCCTGACCATCACAACCAGCTTATTACCAATCATTTTAAATAACATCCCCTGTCCTCTTAAAACAGAAGTCGTACGGACAGATGGAATTATTTCAAAATCTTCGCAATGTTTATCGGCATAAAAATCATGCAAAAGCTCTACACTAAACACTTTTTTATACCTCAGGTTCATGATACGATGAGTTTAGATTTTACACTGGTACCAATTTCTGTAATAATGCTTCCCTCAGAAATTACTGCATCTTCATTAATCGTTATCTGCCTGACTTTATATAAAACCGAAGGAATATACTTTCCACCCATTGTGCTCCATAAATGGTTGATCTGCTCAAAATTTAATGTATACAGATCAACAACGAGCTTCTCTATTTTGGAATCAAGTGCGGGATGGCTTATTGGGGTAAACACATTCTGATATTGAAAAAACTGAATTATAAAAGCCAGCCATTTTAAAGAGTCGCTATATTCGGTACGGTTAACAGCAAATAAAATGTACAGATTAAGGTAAGTAGGTGGATTTTTGTAGGTGATACCTGTATCCGTTCTAACAAAATTTTCCTGCTGTTTTGCCAGACGATCTTCTTCTACATTAACTAAAGAAAGGATTGCCCTATTGGTCGGTGAGTTGATACCAGGGGCGGTATCGTTATCCATGACCTTGGATATATTACCCAAAACCAGTCTGGGGTCAGTATTTATCCCAAGCTTAAGAGAGAGGTATTTATTAACCTCATCTGAAATGAACTTTAACGTTTCGTTTATCATTGCTAAATGATTAAGCTAGCAGGTAAACGGCACAGTTCTTAATATTTCTCCAATTGACAAAATCCATCCACAGTCACTTATTAAGAGTACCGGTAAGATTAATTTTGGGAGAGAGAATTCAGATAAGTATACTAATGTAAAACTTTTAATTTTAATAACAAGAAAAATTATTTTTTTTGTTATTAAAATACGATTTCGTTTGCCTCAATTACACTTTAAGGCTCGCAGGCAGGTATATAGCAGACAAAGGATAAAATTGAATGCCCGAGAAGCATGATTCTTGGTGATTTACATCGGGAAGGGCCTGATTATGTGAAAAAATGCAGCAAAAAAGATGTTTTCCGGAAAACACATGAGAATATGGCATTTAAATACCTTTATACAGAATATATAGTATTAAAATAAGCTTATTTACTTTTAAACATGGCTTCGTAATGAGCCGAAGGTTCAAATATCCCTCCGCTGCGTTTGTAGAAGTCTTTATCCAATTCAAAGACCCCGTCTTTTACCTGCATCCAGGAAGCACCGGCAGCAGGATGATAGTTAACCATGTTCTTCCAGTTCTTATAATTCATGTCTCCATTGGTTTCCATCATTCCCATTCCAATTCCAGGGAAGGGTGCCAATCGTCCGGCGAGATTTTTATGCCAATCTATTAATATCGGGTTTACTGTTAAATCTGCGCACATGCATGGAATATTACGCTCATGAGCCAGCTTAGCAATCTTCATGCTCATACTTAAGGTTTTTGCAATTCCTTTCAGGACCATGGCTGTATATCCCTGC
>CAYHRC010000157.1:1699-6633 GCA_964358565.1 uncultured Sphingobacterium sp.
TGCTCTAATCTTTTTAATGCATCTGCTTCATTATGAACACTTTCATCTGCTCCTATCCGAATGCCGGTATCACTTACATCCTCCTCATTACCCTCGCTCAAGGGTTCTTCAAATAATATAATTTGATCAAAAGCGCCAATTTTTTTGGCATGATCAAGATATCGGTGCAGGGTTTCTTTTTTATTGTACCGTGCATTGGAATCGATAGTATAAATCAGTCTGCCATTTTTCGTGTGATTAGTGCGGACATCTTTCAGCGCATTGTGAATTTGGGTGAGTCTTTCCATATCAGCCTTCAACATCTGATCCTGGGCACCCGGATACCCGGCCTTTATTTTTATTACAAAGTACCCCTGATCTACAGCACGGATAAGATCCTGAATAGGCATGCCATAAGGAACCTGATACATGATGGCAATTTTATCATTATGATATCCTAAGGCTTTTTTATATGGACCCGGGATCATCGCGTCGAAATCACGATAATCATTTTCTGCTGCATATAAGAGCCAGGCGGCATTATCGACGCTGACAAGGGCATTAAAAATAAAATTTGTATTCACATCCGATCTGCCGGACAGTTTTTTTCCTTCGGCGATCACTTCAGGTAAAATTTGGTCCAGCAGCCTGACCGGATCTTTAAAGGATGTCTTTTTTATTATTTGCAGAACTCTATCAGTCAAAGCATACATCAATGCATTTCCTCCAGCTTCAGAATGAGCTTCAAACACAGCCGGATCCCCATACAAAACACTTTGTGTGGCAAGACCTATTTTACTGATTCCTGAATCGGATTCAATCTTTGCAGCTGTTTGCCACAGCTCGGTTAAATATCCCCCCTTAAAACCAAAAGGACGGATAAGCATTTCCCGTTCGAAATTTGAGTCTGTTTTGACTATACGAATAGTTTTAGTAGCATCCTGCATAAAATAATTACTTTCACTTATGTCAACACTACTGGCTGCAGCTAATATACCAGCACTTTTAACAAACTCCCTCCTGTCCATTCGCGATATTTAATGTTTTATAATAGATTAAATGGTTCGGTTAAGCCTTTCCTGAATTGAGCAGCTCTTTCACAAACTCATCATCCGTAAGATGCGGATATGCTGCACATACCCGGTCTATTTCCTCCATTTGTCCGGCTGATAATTCTTCCTGAGGGTTAAGACACCAGCGGCCTTCCAGCAACCCCTGCCTTCGCAAAACCTCGTGAATTCCAGGAATACATCCATGAAAGCTATGAGCAGGATCGAAAATGGCTGCGTTCATATCGGTGACCTGTATTCCCCGGGTCAACAGTTCTGATATACCGGATCCTGTTCTTTTGCAGGCTTTAATTTCATCAAGTAGTTTAACTGCAGCATGGGTCCATACTGCCCAGTGTCCAAGAAGACCGCCAACAAATTCTTTTTGAATCTGCTCTCCGTTGATCTCAAAACTATATCTGGTTAACAGATCCGGGATAATATTATCATCATTACCCGTGTACAGATCAATTTCATCACATCGGCTGGATGAACAAACAGCCCTTACAACATCCAGTGTCTGATACCGGTTAAAGGCGGCAACTTTAATGGCTTCAATATTTTTAATTTCTGCGAATTCAAGCCAGAAGTCATAGCTGAATATGCGGCCGCCGACTGATGGCTGCAGATAAAATCCAATTACCGGGATCACAGACACTACGTCTCTTACCCGTTGAAGAATAGCTTTTTCAGTCCATCCCTGTAGTCCGCCCATACTAAGCAAGCCCAGGTCATACCCATATTTTACAGATAATTCCGCTTCTTTAATAGCCTGCTCTGTAGGCCCGCAAATACCGGCAACCTTAATAAACGGCCGCTTAAGCTCCGCAGCATCAATTTCCTCAGAAGCAATTCTTAAAACTCTATCATAAAGGTTGATAGCCGGGTCTCTGATCTCAAATTGGGTTGAATGAACTCCAACTGCCACACCTCCTGAACCCGAGGCCATGTAATATCTTGTTAAGCCCCTTTGACGATCTTCATCGAACTGACGCGACTGGTTTAGAGCCAGAGGATGAGCTGGTATTACTGTACCGCTCTGCAGTAAACTTTTAAGGGCGGGATCTAATGTTTTTGCTGACATATTGTATAATTAACCTTTCAATAAATTATTTGATTAAAACTGGCCTTTTCTTTCTTGAAAGTGGGTAGGCTTATTAATGGTCTTACCTCCTCCCTGAAGCCAGGCAACAGTCATTTCAATCATCTGACGTACTGTTACTCTTGGGTAACCAAAAAGCTGGTGAGCTTTTGAAGCATTGCTCAGCAAAGCATTGGGCTGAACTTCATTGATGAATTGAGGTTCTTTGCCCAGAATTAATCCAAACTGTTCAGCAAGCCATTTTACTGATAAAGTTTCCGGCCCGGTAACATTTAAAATATTTGCAGGCTCATCACAATGCAAAAAGGAGCGGATAGCTATTTCATTAGCATCCCCCTGCCAGATCACATTTACACTCCCGGTAGTCAGATCAATTGCTTTACCCTCTATCACCGATTTGGCAATTTCAAGCATAACTCCATAACGAAGGTCTATGGAGTAATTGAGTCTGTAAATAAGGGTTGGTATCTGATATCGTTCTGAGAAATACTGAAAAATACGTTCACGTCCCAGGCAGGACTGTCCGTATTCCCCAACTGGTGCAGGAAGATGTTCTTCTGATAGACCGCCGGAACTAACCGGAGTGAACGGGTAAACATTTCCGGTAGAGAAAGCAACAATACGTGAGTTTTTATAGCGTTCTGCAACACGTCCGGGCAGGTATGAATTCATCGCCCATGTAAAGGACTCTTTCCCTGTTGTGCCGAATTTGGTACCAGCCAGATACAGAATATTTGCTGCATCAGGTAAAGCTGCAAGCTGCTTTTCATTCAATAGATCTGCAGAAATAGTTTCAATACCATCTGCTTCCAGTTCTTCACGGGTGCCTGCTTCCGAAAAGCGTGAAATGCCAATGATACGTTTATTTATTCCGGCACTTAATATTGCTCTTCGGGCAAGTTTAGCCATACTGGGGCCCATTTTACCACCTACACCCAAAAGAATTATATCGCCTTCAATCTTTGATATATCCGATACCAGGGCATCTGATGGCTTCAATAATTCTTGTTCTAATACTTCTAAATCAGTCATCTAAAATTTAATTAATTTCGTTATTTAATCTTTCAGGCTGCAATATAATCCTCTATGAGCCAAATTTTTTCTTATTTATATATACTTAAGGAAATGCCAGAAAATCCAAAACTATTTTTTTATCCTGAATTCCGGCAATTTATTATTAAACAGCTATTACAATTCCCGGCATTTTATATCCTGATATCTAAATAAGTATCCCTGAGATCTAAATACTGATTACCCGGAATGATTTAGTGATCCCATCATACGAGAAGGCAAAACTTCTTTCATCTGCCTTATTTACCTTTCGCCATATCTGCTGCCTGGGTAGTGGTATAATATTTGGCAAGCATATTAGGCACCTCCCATGCCGGAAGTTCAGCCTTTTTTAAATACTGTAAATATTTTTTGACCACCTCGGCAAAATGTTCTTCGTGAGGCACTTTAAACTGATCCGGAATAATCACCTCCCATAAATTTCCCGTCTTTTTTATGGATACACCGGGATATTTAGCCTGTAATCTGACGATAGCCTCCTGTGTTAGCTTTTCTGACTCCGAAGATGAACTAAGGGGCTCGATATATAATACAGGCTTGTACTGCTGTTCCTTACCCTGTTTGATCAGTAAATTAGCCTTTGTTCCGCGTATTTTTGCAAAATGCGTATCACCTGTGCCTTCAGGTGCCTCAAAATTCCAGGTAATAGCAACACGGGCATGAACGTTTTTAATGGTATAGTTCATTTCACCATTTGACATGACATTCAGAGTGCCATTTTTAATATACTTCTGTAAATAATCAGGAAACTTCTCCTTTTGCGTAGATTTTTGAAACTGATCAAAAGTGAGCCGGGTAGCCCATTCTTTAGCCGAAAGCATTTGAATATCTTTTTTATAATCGAGAGTTACCTCAGGGAAACATTCCCATTGGATTAAATCAACCATGTGGGTAGTAATGTCAACCAACCCACGCCCCTCCTGCTCCACATCATAGAACCAGGCTGGTCTGACCAATGGTTTGCCTGAAACATTTTTGAAGAAATAATGAACGCTCTCCTGCATAACAGCAGGGTTCTCTGGTGATCCCTTTTCTAATTTTCCGAATAATGCGGTGTCCTGGCTCAATTCCCTCTGAAGTACATAATAAATATTATACCTCTCGGTCATAATATCATATAACAGTACCTTCTTCTCCTTTGCCGTTGAAAATGCATTTTCAAGGGCTTTAAAGCCTTCATGATCAATTGCCAGCGGTTTATCAGCAAGTACATTTAAACCTGAGTCAATGGATCTGCTGATATACTCCGTCTTACTCTTATTATTACCGGAAATAATTACTACGTTACCGGCCTTTTCACTGAACATTTTCTCAAGATAGTCATCACCTCTATATACCACATGCTTCCAGGCGGTGGGATTTTCCGGACGGGAATTATAACTGTTAACCAGCTTGAGATGATTTTCGAGTTCTGATCCTTCGGGAGCATAAACATGAACCACCGGGTCGATCTCCTCATACATTGATTTTTGCAATAACGCCGCATGAAAATGCCCCGGATCAAGGGTGATGATACGTACTTTTTCTTTACTGACATCAATAGCCCGGGGCTTGTTCTGGCAGCTGCTGGTTGAAAACAGCAGAATACCTGTGCTAACCATTAATAAAGTATTCTTTGTGAATGAAAATGTCTCTCTTTTATACATCTTGTACCTGTTTTATAATTCAGAATAATTTTACAATTTCCGTATCTCTATATTCTTAATTAAGCTTTATTACCATGATCCTGCAAG
>CAYHRC010000158.1:0-6601 GCA_964358565.1 uncultured Sphingobacterium sp.
GGTAACGTTATAAGTTGTAAGTTTTAGGTTTAAATTCAGGCTAAGGTCATGTCTCGCTCCATGGACGTGGATCCTGCAAACACTTTTCTCCAAGGGTAACTTAGAATTCGTCCTGGCACTAACAACTTACCACTAACTTAACTAAGCAATTTCGCTTCTGCCAGCAGTTGTGCCTTTTTGATAGGTACCACACCAACATGTTCGCAAACGAGGCCTCCGGCTAAGTTTGCCACGGCAGCAGTTTGGAATTCATCAAGTCCTGCTGCCAGGCATAAAGCTGCGGTTGCAATTACTGTATCTCCGGCGCCTGACACATCTGCAATATCCCTGATATGAGCCGGAATTAACTTCTGCCCCTTATCAGAGCTAATGAAAACCCCATTCTCAGATAGTGTTAGCATTATTATTTTAGCACCAATCTGTTTTTTAAGTCCCTTTACAGCGCTTTCCACCTGAAGAGTTTCCCGGGGATCTATGTTTATTTTTAATCCCTCTTTTAATTCATTCAAGTTGGGTTTAAACAGGGTGACGTTCTTATAAAAATGAAAATTTCTTTTTTTAGGATCAACAATTGTTATAATTCCTTTTTGATTTGCAAGATTAACAGTCCATAAGATCAATTCCTCTGTAATCAGGCCCTTATCATAGTCCTCAAAAATGATAGCGCCTATTTTATGATCAGATATGATACGACTAATCTTATCCTTCACCTGGCTGGATATAAGGGAAGATATATTTCCGTCAGTCTCAGCATCCACCCGTACAATCTGCTGATTTTGAGCAATTATTCTTGTTTTGACTGTTGTAGGGCGGCCTTCAATGCTAAGTATACCTTCTCTGCTCAGGTTTTCTTTGTCAAGGAGAGCGAGAAAATCAAGACCTTCTTTGTCATCGCCTATGATTGCGCAGATAATTGGTTTGGCACCCAATGATTGCACATTTAATGCAACATTGGATGCTCCTCCCAAACGATTCTCAGTTTTAGTAACTCTTACAACCGGAACCGGCGCTTCAGGCGATATCCGGTCCACCTTCCCCCAGACATAACTGTCCATCATCACATCACCGATAATCAGGATATTCAATGAATTGAACTTTTCGAAGATATCGGTCATTTGAGTCATTTTAATTTTATTAAGCGGAAGCATGTAATATGCCCCTGATTAACTCAAAGCTCCAAGTGCAGACTTAATACGCTTGATGGCCTCGATCAGTTTTTCATTAGCTGCTGCATATGAAATGCGGATAGAATTAGGATCACCAAATGAGTCGCCACTTACAGTTGCCACATGGCCCGTGTTTAAAAGATAAAGAGCCAGCTCTTCCGCATTTTTTATCACTTCTCCGGAAGCAGTTTTCTTTCCGAAAAAAGAACTTACATCAGGAAAAAAATAAAAGGCCCCGCCTGGTAAATTAACTTTCAGGCCCGGAATGTCTTTTAGAAGTCCGTAAACAAGATCGCGTCGTTCCCGAAAAACCTCCTTCATTACATGAACAGTTTCTAATCCGCCTTCATAGGCCGCTATCCCTGCACGTTGTGTAATGGAGCAGGTACCTGAGGTTATCTGGCTCTGAAGTTTATCACAGGCATCAGCAATAGTTTTATTGCTGGCTGAGTAACCAATTCTCCATCCGGTCATTGCATATGCCTTGGATAAGCCATTAATAATGATCACACGGTCTTTCACACTTGGGAATTGGGCGATGGATTCGTGGTCATTAAGAAAGTTTATATGTTCATATATCTCATCAGAGATAATAGATATATCAGGATATTTTTCAAAAACTTTAACCAGTGATGCAAGTTCGTCGCGGGTATACACGCTTCCTGTTGGATTATTAGGAGAGGAAAACATGAATAATTTTGTTTTCGGTGTAATCACTGCCTCAAGCTGTTCTGCTGTGATCTTAAAATCACTTTCCAGGGTGGCATGAATAAATACAGAATTGCCTTCTGCTAACTTGACTAGCTCTGAGTATGATACCCAGTAAGGAGTCGGGATGATCACCTCATCACCAGGATTTACCAGGCAGAGTATGGCATTTGCTAAGGATTGCTTAGCTCCCGTTGATACTACAATCTGATCAAAATTATAATCAAGATTATTCTCCCGTTTTAATTTGGCTGCAATTGCCTTTCGCAATTCTGGATATCCCGCAACCGGCGTATAGTATGAATAATTCTGGTCGATTGCTTCTTTGGCAGCCTTCTTGACAAAATCAGGAGTGTAAAAATCGGTCTCTCCTAAACTAAGGCTGATAACGTCTACACCTTTTGCTGCTAATTCCCGGCCCATTTTTGCCATCTTTATAGTGGCTGACTCGGATAAATTGTTAATTCTATTGGATAATATGCTCATAATTAAGGCAAATATATGAACCTATGCAACCAATGCAAAAATTAAAAAGAAATCAAACTAAAATTTTGGAGATTTTAAAAATTACACACTGTATTGTATAAATTTGCCGGGTACAAACTCCTGAATTGCGAACTCAAAAAAAAATAATACTCATATCCCTGGTTGTTGGCATTTTATTAATGCTGGCAAAATTTACAGCTTATTTTATAACTTCTTCTAATGCAATATTAACGGATGCAGCCGAGAGTATTGTTAATATTTTGGCGGGATTGTTTGCATTTTACAGTATTTATGTGGCTTCTCAGCCAAAGGATATTAACCATCCTTATGGCCATGGTAAGGTTGAGTTCTTTTCAGTCTTTATTGAGGGCAGTCTGGTCATGATCGCAGGGTTACTGATTTCCTTTAAGTCAGGCTATAATCTTATTTATCCCCATGAAATTAAAGATCTTGTGGATGGCACTTTGATAATTGCTGCTGCAGGCCTCATTAATTTTTTCATGGGTTATTATTTGGTCGACCAGAGCAAAAAACTCAATTCGCTGACCCTTTTTGCGGATGGTAAACACTTACAGACAGATGGCTATACAAGTATCGGTATTGTAGGCGGGCTTATGCTGATCTATTTCACAGGTTTAAATTATCTTGATAGTATCCTGTCTATAGCAATAGGAATCTTCATTATCTACAGCGGCTATAAACTGGTACGAAGATCTGTTTCCGGATTAATGGATGAATCGGAGGTTGATACTGCCGCAGAGATCATCTCTATCTTAAATGAAAACCGTAAGGACTCATGGATCGATATGCATAATTTCCGTACACAGCGCTATGGCCCAGAACTGCATATTGACTGCCATCTTACTTTACCTTATTATTTTGATCTGAATAAAGTTCATGAGGAGGTTTCGGAAGTTGATAAACTTGTTAATCACAATGCAAATTCAACTACTGAGTTCTTTATCCATGCTGATCCCTGTATACCTCAATGTTGTCATTATTGCAGAATGCCTGATTGTCCGGTAAGGTCTGAGCCTAAGAGCGTAGATATTGTATGGACAACTGAGAATGTGACACGTAATATGAAACATTTTTCACGTGATGTATAAATTTAATGTACGGGTATATGGATTGCTGATTAATGAGCAAAATCAGATATTGCTCAGCGACGAGGAAGAATATGGTTTTCGGTTCAGTAAATTTCCCGGAGGAGGCCTGGAATATGGTGAAGGCCTTCTCGACGCATTAAAAAGAGAATTTATAGAAGAATGCGAAACTGAAATTGAGGTTTTGGACCATTTTTATACCACAGATTTTTTTATCCAGTCGGTGTTCAATGATAGCCAGGTTATTAGCGTTTACTATTTAGTAAAACCTATTACAGATCTTAAGCTCAATTTTAGGGAAGAGGCATTTGATTTTAAGGCAGAAGGGGATATTCTGCAGGCCTTTAGATGGAAGAACCTGGATGGCCTGAGTATACAGGATGTTACCTTCCCAACTGATCAGAGAGTAATAGAATTATTGAACGAGAAATGGTCGAAAAATCCTTAGCAGAACGCGATAGCGCGGTGATATGGCATCCGTACACGCAAATGCAAAATGCCTCGCCTGCAATTCCTATCGTAAGGGGAGAGGGAATCTACCTGATTGCCGAAGACGGAAAAAGATACCTCGATGCTGTCTCATCCTGGTGGGTCAATATTCATGGACATGCGCACCCATATATTGCTCAGGAAGTGGAAAAACAGCTTAAAACCCTTGAGCATGTGATCTTTGCTGGCTTTACTCATTCAGGAGCTGTTGAATTAGCGGAACGACTGTTAAATATCCTTCCATCAGAGCAAAATAAGGTTTTTTATTCGGATAATGGCTCTACTGCTGTAGAAGTTGCATTAAAAATGTGTTTTCAGTACTGGAGCAACCAGGGCCAGCCAAGGATGAAAGTGCTGGCATTTCATAATTCATACCATGGTGATACATTCGGAGCAATGGCAGTCAGTTCCAGAAGTGCTTTTACCGGTCCTTTCGAAAAACTATTATTTGATGTCGAATTTATCAGCGTTCCTGATAAGGAAAATATCGACAGCCTTAAATTACAGCTTTCTGCTTTGAGCTCAGAACTTGCCGGATTTATTTTCGAGCCTTTGGTGCAGGGAGCCGGGGGGATGCAAATGTATGAGGCTGAATATCTCGACCAGCTTATGATGCATTGTAAAAAGGAAGGTGTTTTAACAATTGCCGATGAAGTGATGACCGGCTTTGGCCGAACCGGAAAATTGTTTGCATCAAATCATTTAACAGTGCAGCCTGACCTGATGTGTTTTTCAAAAGGACTTACCGGCGGGACCATGGCACTTGGAGTAACAACATGTAAGCTTTCAATTTATGAGGCCTTTTTGTCAGATGATAAGCTTAAAACCTTATTCCATGGCCATTCTTTTACGGCTAATCCTATTGCCTGTTCTGCTGCTCTGGCCAGTCTGGATCTTTTGCTGACTGAGGAAACATTAGAAAATATAAACAGAATTTGCACCAGGCATCATCAATTTGCTGGTATTATAAGTAAGCATTCCAAAGTGAAAGAAGTGAGACATACAGGAACTATTCTTGCTCTGGAATGGAAAACAGAAGAGGGAACATCTTACTTCAACAATCTCAGGGATAATTTATATAACTTCTTTCTTGAGGAAGGTATTATTCTACGCCCTCTGGGTAATATTATTTACATTTTACCTCCTTATTGCATCACAGATGAGCAACTCGATTATATCTATCTGAAAATTGAAGAGGCTCTGAACCGGTTTTGAATATTTTTAACAAAAAGACGTAAATCTCTTCATTTCGGCCATCAATAATCCAGATATTCCTGGAATACCAATTGCATATAGGCCTTTCCATAATGTACCAGCTCGGAGTCAGTTTTAGGATCCGGCGCATTTTTACGAAGAATGATATTCTTCCCAATATTATCAAATGAAACAATCTGTGCTTTGGTAGCAAAACCGAAACCATTATCCCAGTTAAAGAATGCAAATTCTTTTGTCCCTGGATTCAGAAGATCTTTACTCCATTTATATCTGTAAGGATCGATTTCTAACTGATTTAATAATGTTGCGACCAGGTCTGTTTGACTACCTGTTTTATTGATTCTAGTGCCACGGAATTTAGGCTTAATCATATCGCCAAAAAATAGAAGAGGAATGCGGTAACGATCTGGATCGTATTCTGGAATACTTCGGGGAAGTCGATGGCCATGGTCTGCAAGGATTACAAACAAGGTGTTCTTATACCATTGCCGGCTTTTCGCCTCCTTTAAATAGGCACCTAAACAGGAATCGGTATAAAATGATGTGCTTCTGAATTTGTTTTCTACGTTTTCGCCTTTAAAACGTGATTGTCCTGGCACTTCGAAGGGTTCATGATTTGTTAATGTCAAAATGGTTGAAAAGAAAGGCTGCTTAACATTGTCGAGGTCAATCAGATTTTTTTTAAAGACCTTATCATCAAAGGTACCCCACTTTGAATTCATATCTTTTTTTGCAAAGGAGTACTGATCAACCAGCGTAGGATAACCGTGACTTAATATATATGATTTCATATTAAAAAACTCACTTTCTCCTCCATAATAAAAAGAATTGTTGTACCCTTTCATTGCCAGTTCCTGGGCTATAGAAGGTAAGTTCTCCTGCTTGTCATTTTGTTTCATAATACTGCGGATAGCCTGTGATGGAAAAGCACTCAAAGTAGCCACGATTCCTTTATCTGTTCTGCCCGCTGCAGCATATATTTCGCTGAAAAGTAAGCTTTCATGTATCAGGCCATCCAAATTGGGACTAATACTGTTCTCGCCTCCTAAGCTTTCAACGAATTCGGCTGTAAAACTCTCAAGGATTATGAATACGATATTTGGTTGCCCGGGTTTAAGTACCCTGACCGATCTTTCTGTTGGTTTCACAAAAAGCTCAGCTACAATTCTTTTGGCTTCTTCATTATTGTAATATTTATAAGGATTATCATTTCCATACTTATTGCTTATCACATCCTGAATGAGATTCCACTCTGTATTTACAGCAGCATGATTTAAGACTGTTTTTGTCGAAAAGTAGGCCATGCTTTGATTGATCGGTGACAGCTGCCAGCCCCCTCTTACAATCAGGAATAGTATGGGAAGAGCAATAATAACAGTCGATATTTTTATTACTGTTCCTTCGCTGGAGGAATTGCAAAGGAGACTTGAG
>CAYHRC010000159.1:0-3026 GCA_964358565.1 uncultured Sphingobacterium sp.
TGAAAAAGCAAAACGCATGGTTGAGTGCGGTCATGATGTGGTAATTTTACTTGATTCTATAACCCGCCTGGCACGTGCCTATAATACGGTAGCTCCTGCCTCTGGTAAGATCCTTTCCGGTGGTGTTGATGCAAACGCTTTGCACAAACCTAAACGCTTCTTTGGAGCAGCGCGGAATATCGAAGATGGGGGTTCTCTGACCATTTTAGCCACCGCTTTAACGGAAACAGGCTCAAAAATGGATGAAGTGATCTTTGAAGAGTTTAAAGGAACCGGTAACATGGAATTGCAGTTAGACCGTAAATTATCTAATAAACGTATCTTCCCAGCGATTGACCTCACAGCTTCAAGTACCCGCCGGGATGACCTTCTGCTGGATAAAGATACACTTCAGCGAATCTGGATCCTGCGAAACCATCTTGCTGATATGAATTCCCAGGAATCTATGGAGTTTTTACAATCGCAGATGCGTGGTACAAAAACTAATGAAGAATTCTTAATTTCAATGAATTCCTAGATCAGATAAAGCAACAATGTTCATTGATGAATCTGGTATTTAATTTGAGTAGTGCATGTTCAATGCCCTGTAGAAATAAAAGAATATTCAGATGAGAAAACATATTCCTAATGCCATCACCTGTCTAAATCTGTTGAGTGGCTGCCTGGGTATTGTTTTCGCGTTCCAGGGAGAATTAGAAATTGCCGGCTATGCCATTTTTATTGCCGCCATCTTTGATTTTTTGGATGGGATGCTGGCCAGGTTATTAAATGCCTATTCAGAAATCGGGAAAGAGTTGGATTCCCTTGCTGATATGGTAAGTTTCGGTGTATTGCCTTCTGTAATAATTTATCAGTTGTTCTTACAGTCGCCTCAACTCGGTTCTTTAAGTACCTGGTTAAACTTTTCAGCATTTTTTATAGCCATCTTTTCGGCATTAAGATTAGCAAAGTTCAACGTAGATGTACGGCAATCTGAAAACTTTATTGGTCTGACAACTACGGCGAATGCCCTTCTGATAGCTTCTTTCCCAATGATCATTGATCAGGGAAATTTCTTCCTGTCTTCCTATATCTTAAACCCGTTTTTCCTCTTTGTATTCAGCCTTGGCATGGGAATTTTACTGGTTGCAGAAATCCCGCTTATTTCCCTGAAATTCAAAACCATTCGCCTATCCGATAATTTTCTTCGCTATATTTTGGTTTTTTCCTCGCTGATTCTGCTTCTAATATTTAAATTTGCTGCCGTTCCGATCATTATATTCTTATACTTTTTAATATCACTTATCCAATTTAAATTTATCAAATGAAATTTATAGCCGAAGTAAATATAATGCCGCTTAAAGAAATTCTTGATCCTCAGGGTAAAGCTGTAACCGGCAGCATGAAAAATCTGGGTTTACAGGAGATTCATAATGTTCGGGTAGGTAAGCATATCACTTTAGAGCTGGAAGCAGCTGATGAAAGCATCGCACACCAAAAAGTAGAAGATGCCTGCAGGAAGCTATTAGCTAATCTGATTATGGAAAGTTATGAATTTGAATTAAAAGCAGTTTAACCCACCTTTTTTAGCCCCGCTTTTATTTCCTCTAACTTAGAAAAAAGCTCTGAACTCAGGTCATTGAGTAATTGAAAAGCCGGTTGGATTTTATCCAGATTTTTAAGGTTGCGCGCATTGACTTCAATTTCAGCCATATCATCTTTCGCTGAGTCCGCTCCCATAAATGCCAGGGTTGGTTTTATTTTATGGGCGATGTCAGCAACTCTCAGCCAATTTTCCTCCTTTATGTATTGATCCAGCTGTTCAAAATAAGCGGGTGTCTGGTCGAGGAACAATTCTATCATTTCAACCATAAATTCATTACTGCCGCTTGATACATCGCGCAGGTATGATAGATCAACATTAAGATCTGTGGTCTTCTTTTTAAATTCTTCTGACATACAAAGGTGAAAATTTATTAACTAAGATACCTTTTTTACAAATAAGTCGTCCGACAAATCATCCAGCAGTTCCTGTACTGTTTTGCCTGATACAGGATCCTTTGCATCAGGAGCTATCTCACACAGGGGCATCAGACTAAAACGTCGGACCTGTAAATATGGATGTGGAATAGACAGATTTGACTGTTTTATTACTTCTTCCCCATATAATAATATATCAATATCTATCGTGCGGGAACCCCACTTTTCAATTCTCTGCCTTCCAAGTTCCAATTCAATTGCAAGAATACCGCTTAATAAATCGTCCGGATTTAATCCGGTTTCCAGCCGGATGACCTGATTAACAAAGTCTGGCTGATCATGTTTTCCCCAGGATGCTGTTTCATATAGTGATGAGCTGCTATGAATTTTGCCGAGCCTGGCTTCAATAAGCCCGGACGCATCCCTAAGAAATTTTTCTCTGTCACCAAGGTTACTTCCAAGTAATAAATATGTGGTATACATGTATTTTTATATTCCCCTGTAACAAATACACAATTACTGAATCAGTACATTTGTATACTTACATAGTTAAAACATTTGCCCTGTATATGAAAGAATTTTTCAAATTTGTTTTTGCTTCGATGATTGGCGTTATATTGGCCTGTTTCGTATTGTTTTTATTACTTATAGTGCTGGTTACCGCTGTTGTTTCGTCAGCCGGCAGCGATGGTAAAGTTGAAGTAACCTCCAACAGCGTCCTGCATGTAAGCCTGGATTACCCTATCCAGGAGCGAGCAGATAAAAATCCTTTTGATGACTTCAATTTCATGGGTTTTGAGAGCAAAAAGACTCTTGGCCTGAAGGAAATATTAGCCGGAATTGATGAAGCCAGAACAGATGACAGGATAGAAGGCATTTATCTTGATGTATCTTCTTTATCTGCGGGTTTCGCCACTATTGAAGAGATCCGGAATGCATTAATTGACTTCAAAAAAAGCGGAAAGTTCATTATGGCTTATAGCGAGGTCTATTCCCAGGGCGCCTATTACCTGGCGAGTGCTGCCGATAAGATCTACCTTAAAAGCGGCAAGAGTTATGATGGCAGG
>CAYHRC010000159.1:3036-6572 GCA_964358565.1 uncultured Sphingobacterium sp.
TAAGGAATGGTTGACTTCCGTGTATTAAGTACTGAACTCCTGTTCTTCAAAGGCTCTCTTGATAAATTGGGTATCGAGGCTCAGATAATAAAGGTCGGGACATACAAAAGTGCTGTGGAACCTTTTATCCTGGACAAAATGAGTGAGCCAAACAGGGAGCAGGTTACTTCCTTTCTTGGCTCTTTGTATGACCATTTTTTATCTGAGATCTCTAAAAGCAGAAAAATTCCTGTAAGTACCCTTTTTTCACTGGCAGATAGTGCTAAAATAAGAAGCCCTAAGGATGCTTTACGGTATAAAATGGTGGATGGATTACGTTATAAGGATCAGGTGCTTGATGAATTAAAATCACGTACAGGTATGGCTAAAAAGAAGGATATTAAATCTGTAAGTCTGGAGGAATATGCTCCCGTACATGATAAGGACAGGGCCTCGAACAACAGTCGAATTGCTGTAATTTATGCAAGCGGAGAAATTATCAGCGGAGAAGGAAACAATGAGACAATTGGTTCAGAAAGAATTTCGAGGGCGATCCGGAAAGTCCGTACCGATGATAAAGTTAAAGCAGTTGTATTAAGGGTCAATTCGCCCGGAGGCAGTGCCCTGGCATCGGATGTTATCTGGCGGGAAATAATGCTTACCAAAAAAACAAAGCCGGTAATCGTTTCTATGGGTGATGTGGCCGCTTCAGGAGGATATTATATCGCCTGTGCTGCGGACTCCATTTTTGCTCAGCCTAACACCATTACCGGTTCAATAGGAGTATTTGGAATTATCCCGAATATGCAGAAGTTCTTTAATAGTAAACTTGGGATAACTTTTGACGGCGTTAAGACCGGTCGCTTTGCCGATCTCGGAACAGTTAGCCGCCCGCTTACTGATGCCGAAAAACTCATCCTGCAGCATGAAGTAAATAAAACCTACAATACTTTTACGCAAAAGGTGGCCGACGGCCGTAAAAGATCTCAAACCTATATAGACAGCATTGGTCAGGGACGTGTCTGGAGCGGATCTGAAGCTTTAAAGAACGGACTTGTAGATAGAATTGGAAATATTGACGATGCTATAGCCTCCGCAGCGAAAAAGGCGAATCTTAAAGATTTTAAGATAGTAAACTATCCCGAGCAGATAGATCCCCTTAAATCTTTATTCAATGATTCTGCCGATAAAGTGAAATCCTATTTTGTCAGACAGGAACTGGGACCCAATTTCATTTATTATGAGCAGTTAAAATCGGCATTAAGCTTTTCAGGCGTTCAAACACGGCTGCCATATACAATCACTGTAAAGTAATTTGCAGCAGCCAGGCAGCAGATTAAATAATCAAATTTTTAATCATACCCTTCCCTTTTCAGGGAAGGGTTGTTTATTTTTGGTCAGATAAAAGCATGGAAAATAAAAGTATCGCAAGAACATTACGCCTGCTGAGCCAGTTGATGGAACTTCATGATGAAAATCCTTTCAAGACCCGATCGATAGCCAATGCAGCTTTTAAAGTAGATAAATTACCTTATCCTTTAGCAAGTAAAAGCCTGCCTGAAATGGAAAAGGTAGATGGTTTAGGCAAAAGTATAGCAACAAAAGTATGGACGCTTGTCAATACTAATTCCATCCCGGAGCTGAACGATCTGATCAATCAGACTCCCCCCGGCATCATTGAAATGATGCAGATCAAAGGCCTTGGTCCGAAAAAGATCATCTCACTTTGGAAAGAGATGGGCATTGAAAATGTAGGCGAGTTGTATTATGCCTGTAATGAGAACCGACTCATAGAAGCCCGTGGTTTCGGACTTAAAACTCAGGAAGAGATCAAACGAATAATAGAATTTAATATGGACAGTAATGGCCGTTTTCTGTTTGCCAGGGTTGAGTCTTTCGCTGAGGATTTGTTAAAAAACATAAAAGCGACCCTTAATACTGAACTAAGTTTCTTTACCGGGCAATACCGAAGAAGATCTGAGATAATTGACAGCTTGGATATCCTGGTCGCAGCTAAATTTAATAATGAAATAAGCTCCAGCCTGGAGAGCATTGGTCTTCTTTTCACAGATCAAAAAGACAATGAAATAACATGTGAAACTGAATTTGGTATCAGCATTAAACTTAAGTTCTGTAATCTCGTTGATCTGGGCTGGGAATTAATCGGGAACACAGGCAACCAGGAGCATGTAGCTGTACTCAGTTCCTTATTAGAAGGAAAAGATGTGGTCGGCATGACGGAAAATGAAATCTATCAGGTAGCTGGTATCCCATTCATCGAACCTGAACTGCGCGAGGGGACCAATGAATTTGAGCTTGCAAAGGATAATAAATTACCTGAACTCATTGAGTATAATGATCTGAAGGGCTGTTTGCACAATCACAGCACCTGGAGTGATGGTGTTCATACTCTGGAGGAAATGGCCCTTTTTTGCCGGGATGAATTAAAACTGGAGTATTTCGGAATTTGTGATCATTCTAAATCGGCTTTTTATGCTAACGGACTGAATGAAATCCGGGTTGCAGCCCAGCAGCGTGAAATTGAAGAACTAAATAAAAAACTTACCCCTTTTCATATTTTTAAAGGTATAGAATCAGATATTTTGTACGACGGATCATTAGATTATCCGGACGAAGTATTATCTACGTTTGATTTTGTGGTGGCATCGGTTCACTCTGTATTAAAAATGAGCCAGGAAAAAGCCACAGAACGCCTGATCAAAGCCATTGAGAACCCATTTACTACAATACTTGGCCATCCAACCGGCAGATTGCTTTTAAGCAGAAGCGGATATCCGATTGATCATAAAAAAGTTATTGATGCCTGTGCTTCCAATAATGTCATCATTGAGATCAATGCTAATCCATTGCGCCTTGACCTAGACTGGAGATGGCACCAATATGCTGTTGAGAAAGGCGTACTTTTATCTATTAACCCGGATGCTCACAGGCAAGAGGGTTTTTATGATATGCACTATGGTGTATTAGTTGCCAGAAAAGGCGGTTTATCAAGGAAGAATTGTTTGAATGCCATGAATCTCGCTGAGATCAGGTCTGTATTTGAAAATAAGAAATCAAGCCGGAGATATTGAAAAAAGAGAAACTTAAGATCCTCATTATCCGTTTTAGCTCTATAGGTGATATCGTTCTGACCACCCCTGTGATCAGGTGCATAAAACAGCAGTTAGCTGATGTTGAAATTCATTATCTTACAAAGAAAGCATTTGAACCGGTTTTAGCGGCTAATCCCTTTATTGAAAAATTACATTTCTTAAAAGATTCACTTCCAGAATCTATTGCAGAGCTGCGCAGCGAAAAATTCGATCATGTGATCGATCTGCACCATAATCTCAGGACCCTGCTTATAAAGACCAGCCTTGGAGTCAGATCATCATCATTTGATAAATTGAACTGGCAAAAATGGCTGCTTGTAAACTTCAAAAAGAATTTCCTCCCTCCTGTTCATATTGTAGAAAGATATCTCGATACTGCAAAATCTCTTGGCGTAAAGAATGACGGGAAGGGTCTTGATTACTTTTTAATTGATAATTATAAAC
>CAYHRC010000160.1:0-6562 GCA_964358565.1 uncultured Sphingobacterium sp.
GAAGCTGGTTGATCTTGTTTCTTTGGGTCACATAGGCCGAACTGTCATTCTGAGCAAATACTGTCAGCGTTAACAGGAAATAAAATATAGTGATTACAAGTATTTTCATATAGAATCCTGGTTATCTCTTATCAAACTCCATGCTTCAGCTTTTTCAGAGAACAGGGGTTTAACCTTCGACCATGTACTTTTAAAAAGATAGGATTGCCTGTACATAGTCAGATCATCTTCACTGCGCCAAAAACTTATGGTAAAAAACACGCCTTCATTATTAACATCCTTCATCAGATCAACCTTCATACAACCCTCAAAATCCAGGATCATTTTCTGCGATTTGTAGAAGATCTCTTTAAACTGATCCACATGCTGTGGCATAAATGACATTTTAACAAATCTTGTGATCATGATTGAAACTCGATTCTTACTATATCTCCAAGATGGAGCCCCAGCAAACCACTTGCATTGCCCTTGTTTATTGCAATTTCAAGATGATTACTTATTCCGAAAAGACATAATTTTTCACCTTCCGGGACTTCATTGTAGTGCCAGCTGAGCTGTGAAATAGATTCATTCCTTTTGAAAAAAAGCGTAAACTCACGGTTAATCTGAACTTTGGTGAAGATTTCTTTGGTGATATTGGTGATAATGTTCTGAAAAGAATCAATGTATATAACGCTTCCGCGGATGATATCACGCTCTATTACTGGCTGCAGGGTCATTTTCTCCTCAACACCTGAAACCGGAATACCTATATCTTTAAGACGGCCCCCTTTAGCCAAATGACTGGCGGCTTTTGGAAATATATCCGATAAAGGAAAGTGCAGATATTTAAGATCCTGTATGATATTGAGTTCAACAATTTCTGACGGTTCTTCTTCGAACAGTAAGGAGAAGATACCATTATCGGAGCCTACAAAGTAGTGGTCGCGGTATTTTAAAGCAAGATATCTTGTTCTCTCATTGAAAACAGAATCTATCCCAATCAAATGAACCGTACCTTTAGGAAAATAATGAAATGCATTCTTTAGAATAAATGCTGCCTGGGGAATGTTAAAGGCAGAAATATCATGGCTTATATCTACAATATTCGCATTTGAAAACTGGCTGAGGATGCTTCCTTTCAGAGCTGCCTGATAAAAATCTTTGTACCCGAGATCGGTTGTTAAAGTGATTATAGCCATTTAAAATGTGAATATTTATTGTTAATCTTGCGATACTTATCGATCATGCAAATATTGAATTTTAATCTCAAATAAACAGCTGTGCGCTAAAAATAACCACGATTTGAACGAACTTAATCTAATCATTGAAAATGTTAACCCTGTAGTAATGTGGGGGCCGAATAACGAATATTTTGAGATTATTAAAAAGCATTTTCCCAAAATAAAGATCGTAGCAAGAGGTAATGAAGTCAAAGTACTTGGCGATGAAACCGAATTGAACCTTTTTAATTTGAAATTCACGGAGCTTTTGGCTCATGCAGATAAATTTCAAAGCTTAAATACGAATGATCTTGAACAGATCTTAGGTGCAAAAATACCTGTCAGTCCGGATATTGATGGCACAACAGCAAGAACTGGCAGCGGAGGAGACCCTATAGTTTTTGGACCCAATGGAATTGTTGTAAAAGCACGTACTGCTAACCAGCGTAGAATGGTTGAGAGCATCAGCGTTAATGATATAATCTTTGCCATTGGCCCTGCGGGTACAGGCAAGACCTATACAGCCGTGGCGCTTGCTGTTAGGGCACTGAAAAACAAGGAGATAAAGCGCATTATCTTAACCAGACCGGCAGTTGAAGCCGGCGAGAATCTTGGCTTTTTACCCGGTGATCTTAAAGAGAAGATCGATCCGTATTTAAGGCCATTATATGATGCTCTGGATGATATGATCCCGGCAGAAAGATTAAAAGCATTTCTTGAAAACAGGACAATTGAAATTGCCCCGCTTGCTTTTATGCGGGGTCGTACTCTGGATAATTGTTTTGTTATTTTAGATGAGGCCCAGAATTCGACGGATATGCAGCTTAAAATGTTCCTGACGCGTATGGGACCAACAGCAAAATTTATTGTAACCGGCGACGTAACACAAATTGACCTGCCCCGAAAACAGCAATCAGGATTAAATACCGCGCTCCATATCCTCGCAGATATAAAAGGTATAGACATTATTTATCTGAATGGGGATGATGTTGTAAGGCATAAACTGGTAAAAAATATATTGAGAGCCTACGGTGATATCCAATAAATGATATTGATCATAAAAGGCTTAAAAGCAGTAATAAACAATAATATTTCAATAGGAGACAATATCTTTGATCCTATATCTGAATTCATAATATATACCATAATATATACCATATAGAGATGAGTGCGATTAAAGAAACCCATTTTAATTTTCCGGGCCAGACTAATTTTTATAAGGGCAAGGTACGGGATGTCTATACCATCGGGAATAAGTTCCTTGTAATGGTTGTAAGCGATCGTATTTCAGCTTTTGATGTAGTCTTGCCTGAAGCTATACCATTTAAAGGACAAGTCTTGAACCAGATAGCTGCCAAGTTTTTGCAGGCGACACTGGATATCGTACCCAACTGGGTGCTTGACATACCTGATCCGAATGTTACCATCGGGAAGATTTGTGAGCCTTTCAAAGTTGAAATGGTCATTAGAGGTTATCTTGCAGGTCATGCCTGGCGGGAATATCAGGCAGGGAAGCGTTCTATATGCGGAGTAGAATTGCCCGAAGGGCTTAAAGAAAATGATAAGCTGCCTCATCCGATAATCACCCCAACTACAAAAGCATCTGTTGGGCACGATGAAGATATTTCCAGAACTGAAATCATAAGCAGAAATATTGTTTCTGAAGTGGATTATAGCCAGCTTGAGAAATATACCATGGCCTTATATAACAGAGGAACTGAAATGGTTGCCGGGCATGGGCTTATCCTTGTTGATACTAAATATGAATTTGGTAAGGCAGATGGAAGAATCCACCTTATTGATGAAATTCATACACCAGATTCATCCCGTTACTTCTACAAGGATGGATATGAGGAAAGACAGATAAGGAATGAACCCCAGAGACAGTTGTCAAAAGAATTTGTTCGTAAATGGCTGATTGATAATGGATTTCAGGGAAAAGAGGATCAGGTTATTCCTGAAATGACACCGGAATTTGTAAATTCCATCTCTGAGAGGTATATTGAGCTTTATGAACATATCACAGGAGATCAGTTCATTAAACATGAAGATTCAAATCCTCTCGGCAGAATAGAACGTAACATCAACGAGGCACTTACACGACTTAAGTGATTATTTAATTGCATAACGAAATACTTTAATTAAATTAGGGAGTATGAAATTTACCGTAGACAAACACGAAAAATATGTCCTGATCAAGCTTAATGAAAATAAGCTGAATAGCTTGGTTTCACCCCAGCTTAAATCAGAACTTATTCTTACCAATACCGAAGGTCAGCGCAATATTATTCTTGATCTTTCAAATGTCAAATACTCCGACTCTTCAGGCTTAAGCAGTCTGTTGGTTGGACATCGCATCTGTAAAAATTCAGAAGGAACATTTATACTTACAGGTATCAATGAGAATCTGACAAGACTGATATCAATCTCACAGCTTGAAAATATTCTTACTATTGTAGGAACGGTTGATGAAGCAATTGATCTGATTTTTATGGAGGAGATTGAAAAAGAGCTAAAAAGGGAAGTCAAATAAGACGATTGAATCACACTGCACATGAAATTCGAAGTTACAATTTTAGGTAGCAGCTCTTCAACTCCTATATTTAACAGAAACCCTTCTGCACAGGTTCTTAATGTAAATGAAAAATTCATACTGATAGACTGCGGCGAAGGAACCCAAAACCAGTTATTACATTTTGGTATCAAAGCCAACAGAATCGACCATATTTTTATAAGTCACATGCATGGTGATCATTATTTAGGTCTTGTTGGTTTATTATCTTCTCTGCATTTAAATGGCCGGGTAAAACCCATGGATATCTTCGGTCCGCCAGAATTAAAAGAGATCATTGATCTGCAGTTCAAGCATTCGCAAACATATCTGAGATATCCCCTAAACTTCAGAACCACCAATCCTGATATCAGTGAAACAATATTTGAGAGTTATGATGTGATCGTGGAATCATTTCCACTTGACCATAGAATTCCATGCACAGGCTTTAAGTTTTCTGAAAAACAAAGAATGCGTAAGATAATAAAGGAAAAGGTAGAGGGGATAGGTGTTCCCACAGAGTATATTCCACTTATTAAAAAGGGAAAAGACTTCACGGATGCAAATGGCCGCGTTCATCTCGCAAAGGACCTTACAACTGAGGCAGATCGTCCTAAGGTATATGTATACTGTTCAGATACCATTTGCAGCTGGAAATATCTTGAAAATATAAAGAATGCTGACACCTTATATCATGAGGCCACGTTCTTGCACGATATGCTCGGCAGGGCAGAAGAAACTTTTCATACAACCGCCAGGCAAGCCGCTGAGGTCGCTTTAAAGGCCAATGTAAGGAAATTGCTTATTGGACATTTTTCGGCACGTTACAGGGAGCTGGAGCCCTTACTCGAGGAAGCACGTGAAATATTTCCTGCAACATCGCTTGCTTTAGAAGGGAAAACCTTTCACATCTAAAAGATTTCTTCACCGCCTGGTACAGAAACTGATAAGCCTTGGTTATCTTGCTTTCATTGTAGTGAGGATATTAATTAGCTCTAATCTTTCTTCTTACCTCCGAATACGGAGAAACTGACATAGCGTTTTGGATTAGCCTTAAGATCGATCATTAATTTATCAAGGTTCCCAGCTGCATTATTTAAGTTATTGTACATGTGCTCATCATTAATAAGCTGACTTAATGTGCCTGTTCCTGAATTGACCTTGTTTACTATTGTTTGCAGATCGGCAACCGCTTTATTAGCTTCAGTGATGGTTTGAGCAAAATTTGCTTTAGCCACATCATCCGAAACCTTCTCAAAATTGGAGATGATCGACGTAATTTTCGCGTTGTTATTTTTTAAATTTCCTGAAATTGATTCAAGATTGCCCATTAGTAAAGCAACTTTTGCGCCCTGAGTAGTTACTATTCCGTCTACCGTTTTGGTAGTTCCTTCTAAAGTTTCAAGGGTTTTGGCAATGCTGGCAAAACTGCGTTCAAAATTACGTTGGAATTCCGGATTGAGAGTACTGTTAACCGAAGTAAGGATCGAATCCATCCTGGCAATTATCTGTTCAGCTTTTTTCTGAACCGGTTCAACCTGATCAAGCAGATCTTTTTGAATATTGGCATTGAGAGTATCCCCATCTTCTGCAAATTCACCACCACTTCCAAGTTCAAAAACGATTGCTTTACTTCCTAACAGGTCTGTGCTTTCCAGCCGGGCGATTGTATTTTTTGGTATGGCATATTCGGGATCAATCTTAAATTGCGCCAGTATCTGTCCATTTGGCTGCAAGGTGAGAGCCGATACTCTTCCAATCTGATAGCCGTTAACAAATACAGGCTTAGAGATCGCCAGGCCGTCAACGCGGTCGTACTTTGCATAAAATTCATTCTCAGTTGAAAAAACATCATTCCCTTTTAAGAAACTATACCCCACGATCAATATTACAATAGCTACAGCGGCTAATACGCCAACTTTGGTTTCGTTAGTTATCTTCATTAAGCTTTTTTATTTCTTATACGGAACTTAATATTAACTGGATATGTTTTAATAATTCTTAAAGTTCCAACAGAAATTTTTCCGAATTTATGGCTATTTCTTTTAATTATTCTAGTTCAGCCTGTTTTTTATAGGTCTGAATGGCTTTTAACAGATTGTTTACTATTTCATTTGATCCATTTTCAGAATTCATATATTCTTCTTCATCAGGGTTAGAAACAAATCCGATCTCGGTTAATACTGCAGGCATCCCTGCTCTGGCCAGTACTGCGAGGCTTTGTTCTTTAACTCCGCGATCTATTCTTCCGCTGTTGCTGTATTCATCTTGCATAAAGGATGCCAGTTTAATACTTTGTTCCCTGAATGCATTTTTCATTAATGATAATAGAATTATACTTTCCGGATCTTTCGGATCATAGCCATCATAGTTTACTTTGTAATCCTTTTCTAATAAAATAGACTCATTCTCACGCATAACTACATCCTGCTCATCCAGACGTCCGAAACCTGATACAAAAGTCTCTGTTCCTCTTGTGGAAGTTTCGCGCACTGATTTGTAAACCGGTACTTTGCGGCCCCTGCTGTCTTTTTTGTAATAGCTTACAACCCTTTCACTACCCATTGAATTACAGTGAATAGAAATGAAGAGATCTGCCTTAATACTATTTGCAAGTCCAATCCGCTCATAAAGAGGAATGAAAACATCGGTGGAACGGGTATAGACTACTTTAACATCTTTTAAGCTTTCTTCTACTGCTTTGCCTAGCTGTAATGCAATCTGTAAAGCCACATCTTTTTCGCGCGAGAAACACCATGCGTTGCTCCGTCATGACCTCCATGGCCTGCATCAATTACAATGGTCTTTA